>NZ_JAEQCT010000014.1:0-1612 GCF_020738205.1 Microcoleus sp. PH2017_24_DOB_U_A | reverse complement strand
GAGTAAGGAACCCCACGCTTAAAAGCGGGGGCTTTTGGAAAGTCCGGCTCGTTTCGAGCGGTTCGAGAAGAAAGCCCGAACCTTACCAGAGACAGGATTAGACCTACGTTTTTAGAGTCATGATACCGGAAAATCCGTCGCTAGTTTTCCGCTCTATCGCTAAAAGTTAAACAGGCTTAACGGGGTTAAACCAGTGCTTTTGGCATAACAAGCTCATAAAACATTCAAGGGAGCGAACTTTACCCAGCAATGGAGGACTTTATGTCTAATTTTGTTTTTGTACTTGATAGTCACAAGCAACCGCTCAATCCAATCCGCCCAGGAATGGCTCGTAAATTGCTAACCACTGGCAAAGCTGCTGTTTTCAAAAGATATCCATTCACGATAATACTCAAGGTAGAGATAACAGCACCCCAGGAACCAATCACTCTTAAATTAGACCCTGGCTCCAAAACCACGGGAATTGCATTAGTCCAAGGAAAAAATGTAATCTTTGGTGCAGAACTAACTCACCGAGGTCAATCAATTAAAGCCAGTTTGGAGTCTCGCCGTTCACTGCGTAGAGGCAGGAGAAGTCGCCATACTCGTTATCGAAAAGCAAGATTTCTAAATAGAACTCGTTCTAAAGGATGGCTGGCTCCAAGCCTACAACATCGTGTTGAAACAACCCTGACATGGGTAACTAGATTAATGAAGGTCGCCCCCATTAGTTTCATTGTTCAAGAACTTGTGCGATTCGACTTACAACAACTAGAAAATCCAGAGATTAGTGGATTAGAATACCAGCAAGGCATTTTATGTGGTTACGAAATCCGCGAATATTTGCTGAATAAATGGGACAGAAAATGCGCGTATTGTGGAGTTGCTGATACACCATTACAAATCGAGCATATTCATCCCAAAGCAAAAGGCGGTTCTGATCGTATTTCTAATCTTTGCCTTGCTTGCGAGAATTGTAATACTCGGAAGGGAACTCAAGACATTGAGCAATTCCTCTCCAAGAAGCCAGATGTTTTGAAGAAGATTCTATCTCAAGCAAAACGTCCTTTAAAAGACGCAACAGTAGTTAATTCAACTCGCTGGGCGTTATTTAACCGACTCCGCATGACTGGCTTACCAGTTTCTACTGGCAGTGGTGGCTTGACAAAATTCAATCGCACTCGTTTGCAGCTACCTAAATCCCACTGGTTAGATGCTGCTTGTGTAGGCAAAGTCGAAGAATTGAAAGTGCTAACTTTTCAACCGCTGCTAATCAAGGCAACAGGACACGGTACGCGACAGATGTGCGGCACAAATAAGTTTGGCTTCCCAATTCGTCACAAGTCGAGAAAGCAAATTCATTTCGGTTTTCAAACTGGCGATATTATCAACGCGACAGTCACCGCAGGCAAAAAAGTCGGATCTTATGTAGGACGAATCCTTTGCCGTGCATCCGGTTCGTTCGATATCGCCACAATGAAGGGAAGAGTAGCAGGAATTAGTCACAAATATTGCCAATCTATTCACAAAAAAGATGGCTATTCCTATGGAGTTTAATTCAAGGCGACTGAAGTCGCAGCCGCTTTCCTCCCCATGTCTAAAGCCAGGGGCTTCTCGCTCGTTTTTTGGTGAA
>NZ_JAEQCT010000175.1:0-7072 GCF_020738205.1 Microcoleus sp. PH2017_24_DOB_U_A | reverse complement strand
ATTTGGTTTCACGTACTTTGCCATATTAGTATTATGGATCGCCATGTACGCATTGTCCAGTCTTGTCCAATAAATTAATGATTAGAGGCATACCGATCGAATTTAAGAATACGCTCGCGGTTGAAACCGCGTGTATACAGACAAAACCCACTCCAAGTGCGTTGAAGAATACGCTGTGAAGATTATGTTATTCTCTTCAGTCCGCGGAGGCGGACTTCGTTTGTGTAGACGCGGTTTCAACCGCCCTCTAATCTTCACTTATGGAGAATAGCGGGCTCGAACCGCTGACCCCTACAATGCCATTGTAGTGCTCTACCAACTGAGCTAATTCCCCTTTCTTTTCGCGCTCTCAATCATGCCTTAACTGACCGATATTTGTCAAGCCTTTTTGAGAAAATAGTTTGGAGCCTTGGACAGGCAAGGCTTTTGGCTTTTTTTTCAAAAAAATTCCTCGCTTTTTGACAATTTGTCGATCGCTACTACGATTTAGTAGGTGTGCTGGGATATTTCGGTTAAATGGCTCAAACAAGACCCCATGAGGAAGTAGACGACTACCAGGGCTGCGGCTGAAACCGCAACTAGGGTGCCGGCTAGGATTAGTGAAAATTCTCGTTGCGCGATCGCCTCTTGCATTAGATGCAATGACCAGGCAACGAGGGCAACGTCAATTATTAAAATAGAAACCAGCATAAGTTACGATTTGTAACAGCTTACATATTGTAACAAAAGTTTTCGCGGAGTGCAGATAAGCTCATATGTATTTAAGTATTGATGTTAAACGGATGGGGAGCAGCGCAAAGCCATCAAGAAAAAGTATAGGTTTTCTTGATAATTACGATATGCAAAGTAAATGAGAGCTAGCTCTGCTTTACAGTAGTTGGCTTGAGTTCGCTTCTCAAGCGGGATTGCATTTTTAAGGGTACAGATTGCTGGAGTTTCACAGCGCTGACGGTTCCGCTTCTAGCACCCACTACCGTACAGGAGACTGGGAAGTGGTGAGGGTGGAAGAGTACCCGACAGCAATACCTAATAACGAATTTGAGATGATTGTAGTTGGATACTGCAAATATGTCCCCGTCGAAACTCCGCTGATACCGATGCCAAACGCTCAGGTGTCGATCGACTCTTTTGGAGATGAATCGGCTTATCAAGAATTTTTAGCTCAAACAGCAGAAGTCTCACGTCATAATCTCTGATACCGTTGCTTCAGAACAACTCATGGAACTCGTTTATGAGACACTTCCTGCCTGCGCCTAGCCTACAAATAATACTTTAGAGAGTATTGAGCTGGAAGTGCCGATCGCACAATTCGATCGGGGCGTGAGTTTGAGACGATAAATGAAGTAAGCTAGAGAGAAACGTTTCAAAATAGATGCAGACTCCGTAGAGGCAAGCTGACTATGAACTGGAAAGCACACATTCACTCAAATCCTAAAATTCTGCTTGGCAAGCCTGTCATTAAGGGAACACGAATATCAGTGGAGTTTATTCTAGGGTTGTTTTCAGAAGGTTGGACGCCGCAACAAATTCTAGAAAATTATCCAACACTTAATCCTGAATCTATCCAAGCAGTATTTGCTTTCACTGCGGAATGCCTCAAAGAAGACGTATTTTACACACCTTTACTCTTTGCTGAGGCAAGTTAATGCGGTTTCTGGCAAATGAAAACTTTCCTCTTCAGAGTGTACAACTGCTGCGACAAGCGGATCTGGAAGTCGCTTCTATTACCGAGGATTCCGAGGTTTTGGCTCGTGCGACGGATCAGCAACGGGTGATTTTGACGTTCGATCGCGATTATATTGAAATACTTTATGGCTTGTTTGTGGCGAAGGTTGTAGAATAGAGAAGATCCACTGCACTGAATAGATGCCATGTCTTCTCCTGCAATTACCACGATCGTTAAGATGCTTGAGTCCCTACCTGACGAGCTTCAAAAGCAGGTAGTGGAGAATGTTCGCGCATATCTGTCAGAAATTGAAGAAGAAAAGCGATGGGATGAGTCGTTTAAGCGGACGAAGAATAATCTAGTCGCGGCAGCCCGGAAAGCCAAAGCCGAGATTGCAGCGGGAATGTCTACGCCGATGGACTATGAGCAGCTATGAAGTCCGCGACATTGCCCTCATTTTGGGAAAAGTACCGTGCCATGAGTCCAGCGATCAGAACCGGAGCCAGGAAAGCGTATCGATTATGGGCAGAGAATCCGTTTCATCCGTCGTTACATTTTAAGTGCATTGACAGTGACGAAGATATTTGGTCAGTGCGTGTAACGAAGAGTCATCGGGCTGTGGGAGTAATGTTAGGGGATACGATTACCTGGTTCTGGATTGGAGATCATGATGAGTACGAAGCATTTTATTCGTAAGCGCCACCTGTAGAACAGGTTCGTCATCACACGCCGGAAGAACCAGCATCAATATTGTTAAATTTATTACAGCTCGAAGGATTGCAATTTGAGGAACGGTTTACGGTGGTGGATCGCGATCGAATTCGTCAACGCCCGTTACCGTAGATGGCGATCGCATAATTCGATCGCGGTGTGAATGTTGATCGATAAATGAGGTAAGCTAGAGACAAAGGTTTCAAACAATTTCGATCGATGCCAGCATCCGTTCCCGATCTGTTGGACAGAATCACGGTGAATCCAAGACAATGTGGCGATCGTCCCTGCATCCGGGGAATGCGGATTCGAGTCATCGATATCCTAGAATTGCTAGCTGCGGGTGAGCAAATTTTTGAGTTTCTGGAAGAATTGCCAGACTTGGAACTTGACGATCTCAAAGCTGCGCTTCTCTATGCAGTCCGCAAACTCGATCATCCCATTTTAGCCACATGACTATTTGGTTGAATGCTCATCTATCACCAGCTATTGCTGTATGGATTACTGCCACCTTCATACTTTGTTATCAAGGGGCGCGATCCTAAAATTCGTGAAAAACGTACCAAGTCATTTGATAATTATCACTGTATTATGCTATCCTAATACGAGTGCGAGGAAGTCCATCAGAAAAAAAAGATGCTTCTGAACAGAAAAATTATTATAGGGTGAGTGTATGACAGATATTTCTACCAGCTCCCAAACCAATGATTCTCCTAAAAATTTCTCCGATGCCTTTGCCAACATCTTCGCTAGTCTTGCGGGTGCCATCAAGGATCTTCCTCAGTGGCAGCGAATAGTAGGATTTGTTCTGCTTGGAGCTCTATTACCAATTACGGTGGGGATTTATGCTCTATCTTCCGATCCAAACCAGGTAATTCTTTTATCCGTTATCTTTCTAGTTTGGATCTTGATCCTACTTTTCGTGATGTATACTCTTACTCAACGTCAAATAAAATTAAGAAATAGGAATACGCAAAAAGAGCTTGATCTTGAAAGCACCAAAACCGAATTGCAAGAACTAAGATCCAGTCTACTTAATGCGACTAAAGACAAGCATCAATCTCTTGTAGAAATAGAGTCTCGGCTAGCAAAAATTAGTACCGAAATAGGTGAATTGGTTCGAGATCACCCAGGACTTACTTCAAGTATTACAAAGGTGAAGAATTCAGTAGACACCCTGAGCGAATATATTAAAGAAAATGAAGAAAGCTATGATGATTTTCTTCGATTAATGGATGGAACAGAAAGTATGAGGAAGTCAAAATCTGTTGCAGCATCTATTCTTTTAAGTGAATCATCCCAAAAATCCTCAACTTAGCCATAACCCTCTTTTATCAGTCCGTGAAAAACCAAGCGCCAAAAAGCTTTGGCGCTTGGGTTTCCACTTTTTTATCTCTAAATTTTAGAAGAGAGTTTGTTCACTAGGTATGCCAAGTAGGGTTTTGTTTCATCCGGCCACTTCCCTTCACCCTTTGCTTGAAGTTTTGCCATAAAAGCGTCCCAATCTGTCACTATACTCTGTAATTTATCTACATATGCAGGTAAATCCTGAGCTAGGACTTGCTTATTTTTGCAAGGATAATCAATTGCCCAGTCATCTAGTATAGATGTGTCATCAGCTTCCGTTGCAAAGCTTACCAATTCCATAAAATCTTCCAGGTCTTTCTGAACTTTATCTTCAACGTTTTGCGTTTGATAGTTGAAAGGTTTATGGTTCTTGTAGTAAGCCTTGATCAACTTACCATAACCCTTCCGAAGTTTAGCAACATCGAATAGCACCGTTGCCTTGAGTTTTGTACGAACTTTCTCTATGTTTTCTAAGGTTGGATTACCCATCAGGTGGTTAATCTGGTTGATAAATGGCTCACAAAACTGCTCTAACGTTTCAAACATACTAAGTTCCTCAATTACTGACTACTTATTCACCTCTCTCAGAACAAGAGCAGGATAATTTGTATAAAACTCCTAGATGATATCGGAACAGCCAAATTAGTACCTTAAATATTCTTATTGTAAAACCGTCTTTTGTGAAATTGGTCAGGAAGATAGTAGATTAGCTCGTTCAGGAGGGGTCTAACAACCATGTTGGAGCGCACCCACCATTCCTCGATCCCGCAGACGACATCCAGCGCTCAATGCCTTAAGATCGCCCGCACCAGTTTTGTTATCATTAAAGTCAATGGCTGCAAAAGGGAGATTAGACCATGTTTGCCCTCGTATCACCCGAAAAAATTCAATTGCCTGCGGGTTCTGTAGTGCGCTTACCCGCAACTTGGCAAGAATATCAAAGTTTGTACGATCGCCGAGGAGATGGTTCTATTCCGCGTCTGAAGTATCGCAATGGAGAAGTATTGCTGATGTCACCTTTACCCGTACACGGAAAAGATGCCAACTTAATTGCTGACATCGTAAAAGCCATCCTAGATAGCGATGGGCGGGAATACGATGCGTTTACTCCTATCACCATGACAGTGCCAGAAGAAAGCGGAATTGAACCAGATTATTGCTTTTACATTAACAATTGGCAAGCGGTTTGTGGAAAAAAGCGGATAGATTGGCAAAACGATCCGCCGCCAGATTTAGCCATAGAAATTGATGTCACCAGTTATTCCGACGTACAAGACTATCTTCCCTATCGGGTTCCTGAAATCTGGCTGTACAAGAAGCAGCAACTGTTAATTTATGGGCTGCAAGGCGGAAACTATCAAGTTCAAACTCACAGCCTCTATTTTCCAGAATTAGATTTACAAAGTGCGATCGCCCGTTGTGTAGAAATTGCTTATCAATGCAACACCAGTGCTGCTATCCGCGATTTGAAGCAACAACTAGCTAACCGATAGGCGATAAACGTAATTCAATTCCAGATAAACTCGATCGCATCCGCCTACAATAATAAGTAGTTAGAATCCCAAAATGTATGCCCGTTGTAGCAGTTAAAACTTACATAGAGTATCGGAATGATGCCTATTGGGTTGAAGGAACTCGGATTTCTCTTGACTCGATCGCCTATGCTTTCCAACAAGGACTATCCCCCGAAAGTATTGTTCAGTCTTTCCCGCTGCTGACGCTGGAACAGGTTTATGGGGCGATCGCCTTTTATCTAGCCAACCGCGCTGCAATCGATGCTTACCTAGCCGCCGAAGAAGCTGCATTTGATGCCATGCCTCAACCTCTACAAAGCAGCGATCTAGTTTTGTACAACAAACTGATGGCAGCTAAGGCTGCAAAATAGAAATAGAGAGGAATGCTAAGTAAGAGATGCCCAAAAAAATCAGGGATTTGAAAAGCCTATTATTGAAAGCAGGATTTACTTGTGAGTCTGCTAAAGGGAGCCACACCAAATGGTCACATCCTCTACTACCAGGAAAGCTGACTCTCTCGGGAAAAGACGGCGGTGATGCAAAACTCTATCAGGAAAAAGATGTTGACAACGCTCTCAAGCAATTAGCTGAAATTGAGGAGGAAAACAAATGAACAATCGTTATACCATTATTATTCAGTGGTCAGATGAGGATAACTGCTATGTCGTTAGTTTTCCCGAATGGGGAGACTATTGTCATACCCACGGGGATACTTACGAAGACGCATTAAAAAATGCCCGCGAGGTTTTGGAACTTCTCACTGAATCGACCGTAGCTGATGGTAAACCCTTGCCACAGCCGCAATTATTCGGTCAATTTTTACAACACGCATAAGCATCTCTAAACATCATTAATAAAGATTGTCGCCTGTGGATTACAGACTTCTGCGATCGTGTAACTTTGCATGACAGATGTTATTTCATAGGTTATATCTATTCTAGGCAAAATTGGCACGAATTGGGAGATCGATCGCCACTTTTGTTTTAGCCAACCGCAAATAATCAAAAAAGGTATGAAAATTTCCATACCTTCCTAGTGGAGATTATTTTTAAACAAGTGCTGTTGCTTGCTTTGTTTGTTCGAGATACTGCCGATATTTTTCCTCCGAACCGAAGGAGTCAACTGAAACCGTAGCTTTTGGCATCGGTATCAATGGTGTCTGAACAGGGGAGTATTTGCAGTAGCAAACCACGATCATCTCAAATTCATTGTTCTGGATGGCTCTCAGGTATTCTTCTACTCTAACTACTTCCCAGTCGCCTACGCGGTAATGAGTATCAGCACCAGCTATTTGGGTGTCTTTAGATTCTGTCAGAGTTTGGAACTCTAGCGGCCGATAACCAGGTTCAGGAATCGGTGAATTTGATGAATCAAAATACTCTGCCAGAATGTCGGTTAGCCCTCCGGTGTGAGCTAAAAGTCTGTTCTCGGCACCTTCTTCTTCTGTCCAGTCAGCACGAAAAATAATGTATTTTCTGCCCATTTGTTAATCCTCCTCGTCTTCATCCATGTAGTTAGGAAAACTGGTTTCACCTTCAAATATGCAGGAGTATTTGAGGGTTGAGTCTTTTGTCGGTTTGATTCGTAGCAGTCGCCAGCCGTATTTTTCCTGCATTGCGTAACACCGCCATCGTTCGGTGACGGAGTGGCTTGAGGTGACTTCCTCTGGTTGAGAATTGGTCACAACGATCGTATCTCCATAATGTTCATTTGAATGGTGTCAATGGCAAGGTCATGGTTGAGTCGAGGGGGGATATTATTCCCCGCCCCTCTCAGTTAGAACCGGACGTGCGATTTTCACCGCATCCGGCTCCCGATGTTCTTGGCTTACGCC
>NZ_JAEQCT010000044.1:40469-75015 GCF_020738205.1 Microcoleus sp. PH2017_24_DOB_U_A | reverse complement strand
TGGGGCGACTCGATACAGAAAAAACTTATCTTTAACCAAGCTTGAATATATTGATCGCTCCTGCTCTTGGTTGGCAATCAATTATTCAGCAAGCCCTAAGTAGAGTTAAATGGATGGTTGTGTTCTCAAAGATTCTTGGTTGTGCGTCGCGATGGGATTTTCTCTCTTTTTTGAGGATTAGCAGTGGCGACGCACCCTACAGATACTGTTGCATTGATTGTTGAAATTGGTATTAAACCAACTACTT
The DNA here is from genome assembly GCF_020738205.1 of Microcoleus sp. PH2017_24_DOB_U_A. Lineage (NCBI taxonomy): Bacteria > Bacillati > Cyanobacteriota > Cyanophyceae > Oscillatoriales > Microcoleaceae > Microcoleus > Microcoleus sp. PH2017_24_DOB_U_A. The sequence goes on along the minus strand of NZ_JAEQCT010000044.1, from coordinate 74,768 downwards.
GACAGTGCAATGGTAATAGTGTATTATGTAAGTAGTACACATATAATAAAAACATGAGACTAAAAAGTTGGGAGTCTCCCCGCAACGAGGGCAGAAACTCTAAAGGCAAAGGCGGCTCGGCCAGAGCTAGACAGCTCAAAAAGCAACAGCAAACTCTCCGAAAAAAGTTAAAAGCTCAGCACGATCGCCCAAACGATCGCCCACCAAACCACAAACCAAACAACAAAGGGAAGGAAACCGATAATTCCTTCCCTTTTTTTGTATCTTTCTGCCGTTGCTCAATCCCGCTGAATGTTCGGACAAATGGTGCGAGTAATACACTCCGGCGAGGGTTTCTCTTGCCAGCGGTTGAGAATTCCTTGCAATTCTCCTTTCAAAGTTTCTAACGCTGCAATTTGCCCGGAAATTGCCTCAACCTTGGCTGTTAGATGCTGCTTCGCTTCAGAGCAAGGCAACTCTCCCCGATCGCGAACTTGTAAAATATCCTTAATCTCCTGAAGGCTCAAACCCAGAGCCTGAGATCGTTTAATAAACGCCAACCTGTTGAATACCGCTTCCCCAAACAAGCGATAACCAGCCGGCGATCGCTCTACCGCCGGAGACAGCAGGCCCATTTCGTCATAGTAACGAACAGTTTTCACCGATAAACCGCTACAACCCGCTACAGAGCCAATTTTGTACAGTTTCTCGGCAACAGTAATATTCATACAGCAAGCCTCAAAGATCGAAGATCGAAAGACTTTTTTGATCCTATGTTTAGTAATGCCTCAGATGCAGAGTGGCGCGATCGCCACCTCACCCCCGTCGCCGTTGCGCGCTAATCTTAATAAGGAGGATTTTTCTTAGACACGTTGTTGAGCGTGGGCAACTGAGGTCGAGAAGACTGAGGAGGAAGATAGTATTCGGCAGCAGGGGCGGGTTGTTCGGCTTCAGAGCGGTAAACTTGCCACCAACGGAGACCCATCGCTACCCCAGCAGTACCCAGTCCAAAAGCCAATAAAGAGCCACTCGCACCAATGCTGCCGATGGCTGCATCGACAACGCCCACTGTTATAACAAAGCTGGTAATTGGCTCTCTACGGTAAGCTGACTTCAAAAGTCGCGTCCACGAAGCATTCATGTGGTTTTACTCTGTTCTATATTTATCTAAAATCTCTAAAACTTAGAGTTGGCGGTGCGATCGGGATTTCTAGCTTTGAAACTAGCTTCACCTCAATTAATCTTCTCGCCTGTCGCGAATTGTACGGGAGCGAGGCCAAATTGCCAAGCTTGCCCAATCAAAATTTCATCCGACATACAAACCCAAAGCTAGCTCTTGCATTGTCTAAACCGATGTTTCTCGATCGACAAGTCGCTGGGCTTGATTTCTAACTAATATTCTAATCAATTCGCGAAGTGGTCGCGGCCAGCGGCGTGACACCCTTGCGAGTGACAGTCCAGACCAAGTGTGAGGTTGACCCGCCTAAAAACGGGTACCCTGCCCTCAACGCTCGCTGGTTGGTTAACCCCCCAATTTTAGACTCCTGTTCAACCTTCCAGATGAATCTGTGGACTCAATCTAAAATCTAAAATCTAAAATCTAAAATCGGCTGACCGCGCCCTTGCTAAAATTAGTTGAGACCTAACCAGGCCAGCAACCCCTGCCCTGTGACATACTCGATAATTAAAGTTAGGGAAAAACCAATCATCGCAGCTCGACCGTTCAGGCGTTCCGCGTAGCTGTTGAAGCCAAACTTTGGTTGTTCCACTTTGGGAGTGACGGTGGGTTGTACTTGTGTCATTGCTTTGGATACCTTGCGATCGACGCTATTCAAATGTGAAATCGAATGTTAGTTACAAATCTTAAACATTTCTACTTCCATTATAAGGAGGGTTAACCGTCATCAACCGTCCGCGCTGAAAAAAACTGTTGCCAATTAAAGCCACTCAATTATATCCGTTCAAAATATGACTAATCAGTTAGATAACGATAAGCTTCCGGTAGCTGCACAGCGAGTTGCCTTTGCCCTTCGGACAGCAGGCTGGGTGTGCTTCTGGGTGCAGTCAGTGCTGGCGGTGATAGCGACGATCATTTTGCTCTTTGCCATCCCCTTTGCTATCCCCAGCGCCACTGCGCCTGGAAGTTCAACCAGTGCCGGCACCGGCGGCGGCGTCTTTTTTGCTCTTTGCGGGCTGGCAGTGCTCGGTTACAGCGTGTATCGCGCTTTCCGTTTCACCCGCTTGTCGAGAGAATTGCGATCGCCCGCCAACGCTGTCCGCCCCAAAAAAGCAGACACGATCAAACAAGTGCAGTTGACACTGATGAGCAACTTATTAGGAATGCTGCTGACGCTGATCGGTGCAGAAGCTATCAGCGGCACGCTGTTAGCCAAATCTTTAGCTCAGCCGCAAGCTTTGTTCGGTGCGGCAGTAGATTTCAGCAGATTTATTCAGCCTTTAGACATATTTGTGGTGCTAGCCAATACTCACGCGACTGTTGCCCACTTTGTCGGGATTATCGGTGCTCTTTGGTTGCTCGATCGCATTCACAAGCAGTAGTCTTGGGGAATTGGGCATGGGGAATTGGGCATTGGGCATGGGGCATGGGGCATGGGGCATGGGGCATGGGGCATGGGCAGGAGTGGGAATTGGTTATTAGTTATTGGTTATTGGTTATTGGTTATTAGTTATTGGTTATTGGTTATTTGTGAGGGCCTACTAATGCCCTCTTTGCCCTCTTTGCCCTCTTTGCCCTCTTTGGCCAATGCCCCATGCCCTGTTTGCCCCATGCCCTGTTTGCCCAATGCCCCATGCCCCATGCCCCATGCCCACTATCCCCCAACTGACATCCGGAATCACTGCCAAGCTTTAGAAGAACGTACTCAGATACCTTCTAGCAAGACAACACAAACATCATGGCACTGAAACCCGAGGCTTATTTTGGGGTGACAGATCACGCAACTATTGAAATTTCTCAAGAAAGTTTTCGTTCTGTTCTCGGTCAAATAGAAGCTGAACTCCTCTGTAGCGACACCTACAGCCAAGCTCTAGCTAGCTTGCAAACCATGTTGGGCGAAGCAGCATCTGCTGCCGAAATTTTAATTAGAGCAGTTAGCAGAGAAGCAGTCAAGCTCGCATTCGATCGATTTGGCAAACCAAACAAAACGGAAATGCAAGTCGTCCAAGAGAGTGTCGCGGCTCCAAGTGACACCGCATCCTATGTTAGAGAAGAAGAGCCACCAGTACCTGCTCCTGTTTTCTATTGGCGCAGTGCTGCTGTGGAAGCTCCTGTTACAACAGAGTCCGAGACTGAAAATTGCGATCGAGATTCTAACACTTTAGAAGAAAACAAAGAAGCGCTCAAAGACGAAATTAAAGTCGATTCGGCTGCACCTGCAACTGTCATCGCCCCCGCTAAATCCTTCCCAGGGTTTGGTTTTCCCAAGAAGGAGAAAAAACTTACCAAGGAAGAGGAAGCAGCTTTAGCAGTTCAAGAGCGAGAAGAGTGCCTGCGGGAGTTGGGTAGAGAGTTGCGTAAGGGACGGCAAATTCGATCGCTATCCATCCAGCAAGTCCACAGTCAAACTCTCGTGCCGCTGCACCACATCGAAGCGATCGAAAATGGGGAAATCGACAAACTGCCCCAAGATATTTACGTTAGAGGTTTTATCCGCAGATTGGGCGACGCCTTAGGGCTAGACGGCACCGCGATGGCGAATGCTTTGCCAAAACCCGCTCCGAGTCCAATAATTCCCAGTACCTATTTGTCTGCTTCCAACTCCGACTCCGGCGAAGGCTTTCAAATGAGTCCGGTGCATTTGTACATCGGCTACACTGCTTTGATGGCTGGGGCGATAGGGGGTGTGGGTTGGTTGTCGCAGCAACCCGTTGTACCTGGGGCCAATGCAGTGGAGCCACAGGTGACACCGCCCGCTTCTGTTGCACCGTCTCCAAAAAGCCAAGAAAAAGCGCCTCAACCGGGCTTGAAGAAGTCTAAGAGTCACGGGGGCATGATTATGGGGGCTGACATGGCACCGCCGGAGGTGATTTTTGGTTAGAGTGCTACACGCGATTGCGATCGGTTGTCATTGGCAGGAGCGAAGCAATCGCAGTATCTTTTGTTTGCAGGGTTTTGCCGATCGAACTTTCTTGTCTAAATTGGACTGGGTGAGAGTGTGTCGGGCGATCGATCGTCCGACAAGACTCTTGGCGCAGTTGAACTCGGAAACAGAGTTTCGGAGTTCACCCACATGGGATACACAGCTTGAAGACATGAGTCGTGGAGAACAATCGCGGTTGAGATTTTAAGTTCAATCCCTCACCTTGAACTATCTGTGGAGTCAAAACTCAAAACTCAAATCTCAAATCGCTCAGCCTTGCACCCAAAGTGAATTTTCAAGTACATCAGGAAACCCAATATGTGCGATAAACTATCTATTTGACCAGTCCTAAAAAAGGTTTCCGATAAGATGAGTTCCCCAGCCACCGCTGCTTCCTCCGATATCGAGCCGCTATCGCCTGTGCCACAAACAGTCACGAGTTTGACTGTATCGCACAGTGCTTTGGTAGCTGCTGCTCAAGTGCCACAAAAATCTTGGACAATAGAAGATAGCGAGAAACTGTACCGAATTCAAGGTTGGGGCGAACCCTATTTTTCGATTAATGCCGCCGGTCACGTTACAGTCTCTCCCAAGGGCGATCGCGGCGGTTCCCTCGACTTGTGCGAACTGGTAGAATCGCTCAAGCAGCGAAATTTGGCTTTGCCGCTGCTAATTCGATTTTCTGATATTTTGGAAGACCGGATCGATCGCCTAAATTCCTGTTTTGCCAGAGCAATCGCCCGCTACAATTACAAAAATGTCTATCGCGGTGTTTTTCCAGTCAAATGCAACCAGCACCGACAATTAATTCAAGATTTGGTGCGTTTCGGTCAACCCCATCACTTCGGACTGGAAGCCGGATCGAAACCAGAATTAATGATTGCTTTGGCGACCTTAAAAACTCCAGGGGCTTTGTTAATTTGTAATGGTTATAAAGACCGCGAATACATAGAAACCGCGATTTTAGCGCAGCGGCTCGGTCAAACTTCGGTAATTGTACTGGAGCAAATTGAGGAAGTAGAACTCGCAATCACAGCGAGCAAAGCATTAGGAATTAAACCGATTTTGGGAGTGCGAGCCAAACTAACTACCAAAGGCGTTGGCCGCTGGGGAGGTTCCACGGGCGATCGGGCAAAATTTGGCTTGACAATTCCTGAAATTATCCGCGCAGTCAACGAACTAGAAAAAGCTGGAATGCTCGACTGTTTGCAGTTACTGCACTTCCACATCGGCTCTCAAATTTCCTCAATTAGCGTCATCAAAGATGCCATTCGAGAAGCCAGCCACATCTATGTAGAATTGGCTAAATTGGGAGCTAACATGAAATATTTGGACGTAGGGGGCGGGCTCGGCGTTGACTACGACGGCTCTAAAACCAACTTCCACGCTTCCAAAAACTACAATATGCAAAACTACGCCAACGACGTAGTAGCGGGAGTCAAAGATGCCTGTGACGAGCGGAAAATTCCTGTGCCAATTATCATTAGCGAAAGCGGGCGGGCGATCGCATCTCACCAATCAGTCCTAGTTTTTGACGTACTCGGAACTAGCGATGTCCCCAGAGAAGTACCAGAACCAGTAGACGAAAACGCCCACCAAATTCCGCGCAATCTCTACGAAATTTACCAATCTATCACTCCCGAAAATTACCAAGAAGTCTATCACGATGCTATCCAATTCAAGGAAGAAGCAGTCAGTTTATTTAACTTAGGCTATCTAGGAATTGCGGAACGGGCGAAAACCGAACAGTTGTACTGGGCTTGCTGCGATAAAATACAGACAATCGCGCGGCAAAAAGACTATGTATCGGAAGATTTGGAAGACTTAGAAAAGGTGATGGCGTCCATTTATTACATCAACTTATCTGTTTTCCAGTCAGTGCCAGACAGTTGGGCTATTAACCAATTGTTTCCTATTATGCCAATTAACCGGCTCGATGAAGAACCGACTCAGCGCGGTATTTTAGCAGATCTCACCTGCGACAGCGACGGCAAAATCGACCAATTTATTGATTTGCGAGATGTCAAGTCAGTTCTGGAACTGCATACAATCAAACCTGGAGAACCTTACTATTTAGCGCTGTTTTTGGGAGGTGCTTATCAAGAAATTATGGGCAACCTTCACAACTTATTCGGCGATGCAAATACGGTTCACATTCAGCTAACTCCTTCGGGATATCATATTGAACACGTTGTGAAGGGAGACACGATGAAAGAAGTTCTCAGCTACGTACAGTACGATGCAGAAAGTTTGGTTGAAAGCATCCGCCGTCAGACAGAATCTGCTTTGCAGCAAAATAAAATTACTCTTTCGGAGGCTCAACTTTTACTGCAAAATTACGAGCGGAGTCTCACCCAATATACTTATTTGCAGTCCTAATCAGTTGGCAGTTGGCAGTTGGCAGTTGGCAGTTGGCAGTTGGCATTAGTCATTAGTCATTAGGAGTGCTGTCTCCGCTCGCGAACCTCATCCAAGGTCATTAGTCATTAGTTGATAACTGATGACTAATGACTTATTAGGTAGAGTGCAAACGAAGAACTTTAGCAATTAGCAATTAGCAATTACCAATTACCAATTAGCAATTACCAATTAGCAATTACCAATTACCAATTAGCAATTACCAATTACCAATTACCAATTACCAATTACCAATTACCAATTACCAATTCCCAATTCCCAATTACCAATTAGTCAGCAGTGCTGAGAATATCTGCGATCGCCCGTCGCTCTTCTCCTAGTATATTTGGTAACACTTGACGGGCATCAGTAATCAGCCAATCGAGAGCCGCCGCTTGCAAATCGATCGCCGCCCCGGTTTTGTCAACGCAGTAGCGCCCGAACACCAGTTTGTCAACCAACCGCACCTCTGGCCCCAAACGGGAATACTCAAAGATCACGCTGTTTTCTACAGTCGCCCCGCTGCAAAGCCAACAATTCGGGCCGATCATTGTCGGGCCGACAATTTTGGCTCCGTCTTCAATTTTCGTCATCGCACCAATGTAAACAGGCCCGGTAATATCAACCTTGTCCCAGTTGACAGCTACATTCAAACCAGCGTAAACGCCGGGGCGCACTTCAATTCCTGGAATCGAAACATTTTTAATTTCTCCCAACAGCACGCTCTGAATTGCTCGCCAATAATCAGGAACTTTCCCGATATCTACCCACTCAAAGTCCATGCTAATTCCGTAAAAAGGCGCACCTGCTGCTACTAGGGCGGGAAATAACTGCGAACCGATATCATATTCCATATCATGGGGAATATAATTGAATATTTCCGGTTCAAAAATATAAATACCAGTGTTGATGTCGGTACTCAGAGCTTCCTCTACAGAAGGTTTTTCTTGGAAATCTTTAATTCTGCCAGAATCGTCTGTTACCACTACTCCGTAACTGGGAACCTCATCGCGGGGAACAGATTTCATTACAATAGTAGCGATCGCCCCTTTTTCTCGGTGCCACTTCACAGCAGCAGTCAAGTCCAAGTCAATCAAAGCGTCGCCGCACAGCACCACAAAAGTATCGTCAAAAAACGGTGAGAAGTCCTGAATTCGCCTCATACCGCCAGCCGAACCGACGGCTTCTCCAATCATTTGTCCGTCTTCAATTCGCCCTTCAAAAGAATAGCCAATTTGTACCCCAAACTTTTGACCGTCGCGGAAGTAGTTTTCAATTACGTCGGCCAAGTGGGAAACATTGACCATAATCTGGTCAAATCCGTGCTGGCGGAGCAATTCAACCAAAAACTCCATCACAGGCTTTTGCAGGATGGGAATCATCGGTTTTGGTGTCGTGTGAGTAATGGGACGGACGCGAGTGCCTTTACCGGCCGCCAGAATCATCGCTTTCATGATTAACTTCCTCAACCCTCTGTTAATTGATATCAACTCAACAATTAGATGCTAGCGGTTGCGACCTTTATCGATCGCAGCACCATCATAACCCCGCCCAAAAACGGGTATAATTTTCCGACGCGAGCGTTCGGATCGATTTCAAAATTTTAGACGCTAGTTCAAGCTCTCAGATTTACTGCGCTGCGAGTAAATCTAAAATCTAAAATCTAAAATCTAAAATCTAAAATCGACTGACCTGTTTATAGGCGATATCCTACCAGGCTATCAATCATTTATCCGGAATTTGCCTGGATTTAACCAACCAGGAATCAGAAATCAGAAATAATCTCAAGTCCGGTTGAATGTACCTAAAAGTCCTCTACAGGCAGGTTCGTCCGGAAGTCAAGAGTTCCAAGGACTGGTAAACCGGCCCCATAAGCCTATCTGATGCAGATCCAAGCTCAAAGCGCCCGGATTTTGAGGTCTTGGTAAAACTCCTCTTGAAGCAACTCTACTTTAGACTGAGCCGAGAGCAGCAACAACGCCCAAAAAACACCCACGCGGTCATAATTTGGTAAATGAACTTCCTCAGTCGATAGCGGGGGGTCGGGGTGGACAGATGAGTTAAAACCGTGATGGTGCCAGAGTTCCAGCAATTTGTCCAAGTCGAGCCAACCCTCATCAATTTCCTGGCCCCGTTCTGCCAGAAATCGATCGAGCTCGCTAGCAGTTTCCACGAGATTTTCTTGGTGAGCTAGCTCAAAGATAGCTTGGGCAGCTTGCGATCGCATTTTTGAAGTCGGGCGGCGGCGAGGAGCAACAGTCTGCTCCATTGCTGCTTTCATGAGCTGCAATTGCTCGATTAGTTCTGGGAGAGTTACCGGGCGTTTTTGTGGGAGTTGAGCTACACCGCGACGGCGCAGTTGTCGCTCCAGATGCTGCGGCATATTTCGCCCTCCTGAGTGCTCTGTGTCTTCGAGGGCTGCTTCGTCCAATTCGGGATTCGGCGGGGGTTCTGAGAGGACAATACTTTCTGCTTTGAGCAAAACCAGCATTGAAGCGTACAAAAATGCTTGGCCGGAGTGGGACAAATCGGAGAAATCCGAACTCTGATCGGCATCAGAGGCGTTGGTCAGCTTGCTCAAACATCGATCGAACACTTCAATGACTTTAACGTCCCAAGGATCGATTTCTCCCCGTTCTGCTAAATCAATTAAAATGGCGATCCCCTCAGAAATCGTTTCTAAACCATCTTGGTCTCTGGAAACAACCATTCGATTTTAGATTTTAGGTTTTAGATTTTAGATTTAGGGCTGATACACTCACCCGCCAATAAATCGGGTTTTTCAACCGAAATTGAGGGTTTTAATCAATCCAATAGGCTTGGGTTGTTCTCAGACAAACCGTATTAGTTTCTAGCCAACCGTGGGTACAGAAATGAGATTTGAGATTTTCCATCGCCACAAACCAGATAGAAACTGGGTGCATCTGAGTTTTGAAAATATGTTTGTAGGGGCGAAGCATGACCTCCGTGAATATGAGATTATAACTAATAACTTATATGCGGTCATGCTTCGCCCTCTTCTAAAGTGAGATGCACCCGAATAACTCAATTTAATTGCCAGATACATTATTTACCCAGCTTTTACCTCGGCTGCTGCTGTTTCTAAACTTGTCAGTTCTGCACTTTCTAACAAAGGTTGTTTTGCTTCTACTTCTGCTTTATAGCGTTCGATATCTTGTTGTAACTCCTGAATTTGCTGCTCTTTTTCGCGAACTTGGCGGATTTCTTGGCGAGAGGCGAGGGTTCGCTGCATTCTCGACCACAAACTGAACAGCCACGCTAAAACAGCTCCCAATCCTGTCGCTACAATTAGTTCTACGCACAGCGGGGCTTTAACTTGGACGCCTTTAATAATTTGAACGGTGGTCGGCTCTGTATTTTCGATGCTGAACAATACTAGAGCCAAGCAAATCAGAAAGATGAAGAAGAAATTTAGCGATCGCATTTTCTCTGTTCCTAATTCTCAATTTGGGTCAAGCAAATTCTTTGCTATTTGTCAACTAACTATTTTTTAGTAGATGCTGGCTGTTTGTTTAATAATATCAAGTCTGGTCAATTAATCATTGTATCCGGCGACTCAATTGATAAAAAATCCGATCGCATCTTGATGATTCTCCCTTGGATGACCAAAAGTTCAGTCATCCAACTGCGACCTCCAACTGAGAAACATATTTAGGCTTGACCGATGTTTTGCTGTTTTTTACCGATTAAGAGGGCTGGCAATATTTGATATTTTACAGCAATGCCCGCCGCCACAAATAAGGCAATAATCAGCGCCCCAATTCCTACGGGACTTGGAATCCAGAATGTCGCCTCCAAATAGTTAACTTCTCCAGGTTTCAGCTTCCACACTAACTGCTTTCCCTGCTGATAGCTTTGGGGAACCAGCGCACCGGCGACATTCGTTTCAATATTTTCGGCACCCCAAGGCGTGTTCAAGCTAAAGTCTAGCTCCAAAAGTCCCCCCGGATTCAGCAGAGGACTGCCGTTTGAGGAAACCAGAGCCAGAGAGCGCAAATCCAATTCCAAACTTAACCGATTTCGCAGCACCAATAACAAATTATTCTGCTTGACACTCAGGTGAGATTCAAACTTGGGCAAATCGGTTTCTAGGGGACTTGCGACGCGAGATTTGGCAGTTTGTGCGATCGGATTGTAAAATTGGTTGAACTTGTCTTCTAATTCGGCTCCATTATTGAATGGAATCGTCACTATAACTTCTCTCTCAGAAAGCCGTTTAGTTTTTCCGTCGAGCAATCTCGCCCGCTTCTCTACACTTTTCAACCAATCTCCAACTGTTTCGCTGCTGAAGCTTGTCAACCTTTCCCCCAGTTTAATGTGCTGCACCATTGCGCCGTGAGTTTGACTGTCAAAGTTGACTCCGACATCGTACTGAACGCATCCAGTCACTAAATTTAAAATGCAAAAAACCAAAGGTAAAAGAAAGAAAAAGTGCTTTTTCTTCTTCCCAGTTCCATCCTTGACATTTTGCTCTTTCATGGTACCTTTTTCCCTATTTTTTCCTATTTGCATGAATTAGCAAAGCCAGGTTTGTAGTGAGGACTTCAGTCCTTCTTGACTCAACTAAGATAAGAGGACTAAAGTCCTCACTACAAACCTATTTTATAGCAGTCGATTGGTGACAGAAACAGTTTTTTTGTAAAGCCAGGTTTGTAGTGAGGACTTCAGTCCTTCTTGACTCAACTAGGATAAGAGGACTAAAGTCCTCACTACAAACCTATTTTATAGCAGTCGATTGGTGACAGAAACAGTTTTTTTTGTGGCTGTGTCGGAGTCACCTGAAATTAACCGCACTGAACTTATTGCCTCGAAGCTACACCCAACTGTTGAAATAGCATACTCGGTAAATATGCTCCACCGCCTACCCATTCGGCTTCGCTGCTTAAATCTGCCAAATTTTTAAAGGCTTCAAAAATACTGCCTGCCACCATTGTATTCTTGACGCGACCGACAATTTTGCCTTTTTCTACTTTATAGCCTAAGTCCAAGTTGACAGAAAATTCGCCAGCTAACTGATTGGACTGACCGGCACCTAAAACTTGTTCTACTATGAGACCTTCATCCATGCTAGCAATCAAGTCTTGGGTGCTGGTGTTTCCTGGGGAAATGCAGAAGTTGGTCAAGTTTGGGCCCGGGCGAGACAATCCGCCACGAAAACCGTTGCCAGTCGATCGTACACCGGCGCGAGCAGCCCACCTGCGATCCCAATAAAATCCGGTGACAGTTCCTTTGTCAATTAAGACTTTGCGGGTGGTGGGGGTTCCTTCGTCGTCAAAGGGACAAGCAGATGGGCCCAAAGTGGGGTCTTCAAAAAAGGTGAAGCGTTCGTCAAATAAGGTTTCGCCGATTTTGTCGGCTAGGGGAGAGGCTTTTTGAACTACTGCTTGACCTGAAAGGATGGTATCAAAGAGGCCTCCGAGGGTGCTGGCGGCGGCTCTGGGGGTAAATAATACTGGGTAGGAACCGCTGGCGATGGTGGCTGAATGTTCGGCGAGGCGGTATTTTTCGAGGAGTGATTGCAGGATGCTGTTGGTGTCGATCGCCCGATCGCGCGCTACGTCGTAACTGTATGCTTGCATAAAGTCTTCTCCTACTACCAAATTGCCTGCGATCGTCCCGCTGACTATTTGGCTGCTTCTTTCGGCATACACGTCTCGCGTCGTGGCAATTTTCACGCGGCCGTGGCGGACGTGAAAGCCGACATCTACCATAATATCGGGATTGTAGGCGTGGACTTGCTCGATGAGGTTTTTGCCATTTTCGACTAATTCGGCTGTTGTGGGCGGAGTATAGGTGGTTTCCGGGCCTTTTAGGTGGAAGTCGGAAGCCAGTTCAAATTCTGCGGGGTCGCCGATTTCGGCGGTTTGAATGGCTGCATCGACTAAATCGTCTATCCGGGTTAAATCGGTGGAACTAGCAAAGCCGATTTTGCCATTGTAAATCAGCCGGAGTGCTACGCCTCGGAGGGCTTTGGTTTGGAGGGATTTGAGGCGATTGTTCTCAAATTCGATCGGCGTGTCTTGACTGGACAGATAGTATACTTCAGCGGCATCCGCTCGCTGACTTGCCAATTTCAAAATCTGCTCTATGGTTGAATCGCTCACAATAATCGCCTTTCTGGTTTGGTCTTTATTTTATTTTAGCGATTTTGGGTGTGGCCAGAAACCGGGTTTCTAAATCCCGCACGCCTAGTCGAAGAAACCGGGTTTCTACGAGATTTTACGCATCCTCACGAGATATTCGCGAGAAACCGGGTTTCTAAATCGCGCGCGCAAACTTACGATCGATCTCCAGCCATCTGCTGAACTCTAGCAATAATTTCGTTCACTGTCTCCACGTCGGGCGATCGCAAATGCTGTAAAATCTCCAAAGATTGCTGTAAATAATTGAAAGCTTGGTCAAAATATCCCTGCTTTGCTAACAACTGTCCAAGCATTGCGAAAGTAGCAGTTGTTCCTTGCAAAAACTTAGAAACCGGGTTTTTCGCGAATCTACCGGCTACAGCGAAGTATTGTCAGAAAATTCTGGTTTCTGGACATCCACGCGTCAAAACTTAGAAATTGGGTTTTTCGCGAATCTGTCGGCTACAGCGAAGTATTAGATAAAAACCAGGTTTCTCGATACCCGCGCGTCAAGCCGAAGTTCATTCCTCTATAATTGTAATTCGCACTGTTGAAAAACATAGTTAACCGCTGCAAACAGTCGCTCTAAGTCCTGAATTGTATAGAAAACTTTATTTTGAGTAAACATTTCTAATTTGAGCTTGCCAAATTGCCACATTGCCCCATTAGAAACAATCCCAAAGATAGTTTGTTCTGGTTCATTGTTCAGTCGCTGCACAGCGATCGTTGCTGCTAAACACTGCCCCCATCCTTCATCAAAGGCGCTCTCTTTCTTGGCTTCAACTAAGATGAAATAGGGCTTATCAAAAACTACTGTCCCAAGGCTGGAGCGCTTTGCCAATATATAATCTGGAATCCCTGACAAATTTTCATTGTAGACTAAGGTTTGGTGACTCCAGAGGAGGAAATTACTGCGATAAATTTTCCAAACTTCTTTCAAAACAGGATAAATGATATTTTCACAAATGGCGATTTCCGAGTTGTCAAATACTCCCTCATTGAAAATCAGTTCTAATTCATTCCGAAAAATGTCGCTGACTGCAAATTCTGTTTCGACAATGAAGTTATCCCGCAGGTAATTAATCTGGAATTCCTTGGCGACGGCGCTGATGCTTTTATAACTGCTAAAAGGCATTGCTTAACTTATCTGAATAACGTAAAACGTTCTTGTGTTAGCTCCCCAACCTCTTAAAGAAGTCGCGCAGCTCGCCTTCACAAATCAAATGATTAATAATTGATAAATAAGCCACCTAAAATCAAAACTATCGCAATTAACGCCACCCAGATAAACCTGTTATCTTTCGTATTAACTTGACTCAAATCTACAGGTTCGGCTACAACTGGCTTGGGTTTGGCGTACTTGATATCAGCGTTCGGATTGGCTTGAAAATTGATTGATTTATTCTCATCCAAAGCTGCTAAATCGGGAATTTTTACTGTCCATTCGTCAGGGATACTGAGTTTGGGGGCTTCGAGAATGAATAGCAGGCGCTTTGCTTGTTGGCGGGTTTCTTGGCGGGGATGGCGGGTGAGTTTGCGGCAAAGCTCGATCGCCCTTTCTGTGTCGCCAGAGGCTTCGTAGGCTGTCACCAGCCACATCTGCACCTCGCCACCTAGTCGGGAAGTGCGATCGACCAAACCTGTCGCTGTTTCTAAACTTTGGATAGCTTGACCGTAGCGGCCGCTCTCAAAAGCTACTCGACCAGCTTGGTACTCAGTTTCAACTATTTCTAACTTTTCTGAAGTCACCAGCGCCCACCCAATTGACAAATATTATTTTACCAAATTCCCCAAACCCTAGAATTCGCTGTTGTTTGACGACATACCGGACTCGTTGTCACGCTTGGAACCCAGTAAGTCTAACTGGTCTACTCTGATGACAGGCATCGATCGATTTGCTCCGGTGCTCCGATCTTGCCAGCGATCGAACTTCAAAGAGCCTGTTACCCCTATTTGAGCACCTTTGCGAACGTAGTCAGCAGCAATTTGGGCTGTTTTTCCCCAGATTTCGAGGGTAAACCAGTCTGGTTCGTCGGTCTTGGTCGATCGCCTCCTCACTGCTAGCGTCAACTTGCACTTAACTGTACCAGACTCAAAATACTTCACGTCCGGGTCGCCACCGACGCGGCCGACCAAAGTCACAACATTAAGACTCATAAATTTTTTCGGGAATGTGCTCGATTGGTGATGTAGTTAAAATCTCCCTGAACGGCGAGATCCTCCAAAATTAACTTGGAACAGCGCGAATCAGGGCTTCATCCTGATTTTACACCCACTTACCAGAACATATTTATTGTGGATGATTGGCGAGCCTGAATTCAACATATGCTCGACAATGTACATTTCTGACTAGACTCAGGATGAAAAACGTAATAGAATCCACCTCGGTTACACTTTTGTAACAACATTATTGCACACATTAGTATTTTAGTTTTGGGGGGGTACAAATCAGTGGGTCTTCTCAATCGATTTTCCTTATCTAGAGATATGGGTATCGACCTCGGTACTGCTAACACGCTCGTTTATGTATCCGGCAAAGGTATTGTTCTGCAAGAACCGTCCGTAGTGGCGATCGATCAAGACTTAAAAATACCGCTGGCGGTTGGAGAAGATGCTAAAAAAATGCTCGGGCGCACGCCTGGGAACGTCATAGCACTGCGCCCGCTGCGTGACGGGGTAATCGCCGACTTCGATACTGCCGAACTCATGCTCAAGACTTTTATCCGCAGGGTTCACGAAGGCAAAAGCTTAGTTTCGCCGCGGATCATTATTGGCATCCCCAGCGGTGTCACTGGAGTCGAGAGGCGGGCTGTCATTGAGGCGGCTACTCAAGCTGGTGCTAGAGAAGTACGGTTAATTGATGAACCTATCGCTGCGGCGATCGGGGCTGGACTGCCTGTGGCTGAGGCGACTGGCAATATGATTATAGATATCGGTGGGGGTACGACGGAAGTTGCGGTTTTGAGTTTGCAAGGTACGGTGATCAGTGAGTCAGTCCGGGTGGCGGGCGATGAACTCAATGAGGCGATCGTCCAATACATGAAAAAAGTTCACAATTTGGTGATCGGCGAACGTACTGCTGAAGAAATTAAAATTCAGGTTGGTTCAGCATATCCAACTCCACAGGATGACGACGTGATGATGGAAGTGCGTGGGTTGCACTTGCTCTCCGGTTTGCCACGAACTGTTACGATCAAAGGCCCAGAAATTCGCGAAAGTATGTCGGAACCTCTTTCAGTAATCGTGGAAGCCGTCAAGCGTACTTTGGAACGCACTCCCCCGGAATTAGCAGCAGATATTATTGACAGAGGAATTATGCTGGCCGGTGGTGGGGCGCTGATGAAAGGTTTAGATACTCTGATCAGTCACGAAACAGGAATTGTCACTCACGTGGCAGCAGATCCTCTGTGCTGCGTAGTTTTGGGAACCGGTAGGGTCTTGGAAAACAAACAGTTGGAACGGGTTTTCAGCGGGCAGTCGTCACGCAATATGTAGTTAACAAATTTGGGATTTTGGATTTAGAACTAGGGCTGCCATCTAAAATCTAAAATCCTGACATAACAATTTTAGATTAGTGAGATTATGCTAAAAAACACACTCCGCAGGTGGTGGGATCTGCGTCTACAAATTGCTCTTTTAGGTTTAGCTGTAACAGCCGCTTGGGGAGTTCGACAAACACAAGGTGCTGCACTATTTGAAGTTTACAATTGGGTGACTCGTCCGTTTCACGCCAACGGTTCTGGTCAAGAGCAGCTCATCTCGGCGCGCACTCAAGAATTGCAAGCACAGGTATTAGAATTAGAAACTCAAAATCAGAAGCTAAAAGAGCTTGTAGGTTACGTGTCTGCTAAGAAATCTAAAGGGATTGTCGCTCCTATTGTCGGCCGCAGTGCTGACCACTGGTGGCAGCAAGTAACTTTGGGGCGCGGCAGTAATGATGGTATCAAAACAGATTTTACTGTGATGGGCCCGGGCGGTTTAGTAGGTCGGGTTGTCAGCGTTACTCCTAATACTAGCTTGGTGCTGTTAGCTAGCGACCCTACAAGTAAATTGGGTGTGGGAATTACCCGCAGTCGCAACATGGGTTTTATGCACGGTAAAGGCGGAAATCAGGCTGTGATGGAGTTTTTTGATAATGTTCCCAATGTCAAGCCTGGGGATGTGGTTTCAACTTCTTCTTTCAGCCAGTTATTTCCTGCTGGTTTGCCGGTGGGAAAAGTGGTTTCGGTGGATCTGAATAAAACTCCGGCCCCGGAAGCTATTGTTGAGTTTTCTGCACCGATGAATTCTCTGGAATGGGGGGTAGTTTACCCCCACGATAAGCAAGCCGAACTCAAGGCTTCGCAGGGTGAATCTTCTGCACCGTCAGGGGGAGCAAAGCAGCAATGAAGCGTTTACCTCGGATGTCTTCGCGATTGCGCCAATTTCTCAACTTCGGCGTTACATTTGTTTCTGTGATGCTGTGCATATTGATATTGCCCACCCGGATGCCGGGAATGGAATTGTTGGGAATTAGCCCGAATTGGCTGTTAATTTGGTTGGTAGCTTGGAGTATTAAGCGGAAGCGTACAGTTTTGGGAGCTGCTAGCATGGGTATGGCTTTGGGGTTTCTTCAAGATGCGATGACTGCTCCTCATCCCACCCATGCTGTAAGTCTAGTTGTTGTCGGTGTCTTAACTGTTGTTTTGCAGAAAAGCTGGTCGATTCCGGCTGATATTGTTGAGAGAGATCCGATTCCGATCGCCTTAATTGTGTTTGGGATGGCGGTGGTGGCGGAAACGGTGATGGGCCTGCAATTTTTCGCTATGGGCGATCGGGCTTTACTGGACATTTGGAGTTATCACCAGCGTGTGGCTTTGTGTTCTGCTATTCTCAGCAGTCTTTGGGCTCCGGTGATTTATTTTCCCCTCAATCGCTTGTGGGAAATGACAAAGAAATTAGAAAAATCTTAGTCAGTTGACAGTTGACAGTTGACAGTTGACAGTTGACAGTTGACAGTTGACAGTTGACAGTTGGTAGGGGCGGTGCCCCCCGTTCCCGCCCCTGACAGGTGTAGGTTTTCCCCTGGCAAAACCCAGCAAATCTAGACAGTGCAAAGGTTTTGGGCTTTTGCCTCTTAAAATCTCAAACTCTTATGGGATAAGGCTTTTACCAAAAAACTACACCCGTCAGCGTGCCCGCCCTCTCTCTCTCTCAGTTGACAGTTGACAGTTAACAGTTGGCAGTTTTCATTAGACCTCTTGCAAAAATCGGAAAACACCCTGAAATTATCTGCGTTTATCTGTGTTTATCTGTCTGAAATCTGCGGTTGAAGGATCGATCGAAGACTTATGCAAGAGGTCTATTAGTTAGCTTAATTGGGGCTTACACACGGGTAGCGAGAAACCGGGTTTTTTACGAAAATACTTCTAATCAGCCCACTGATTCGGTAAAAAACCCGGTTTATAAAATTCGGAATGCGTCCAAGACTGTAGTCAGTCTACTATCACTTGTGGTGCTGAACCTAATAAGTGATGAACGGCAATAATCAAGTCGCTAAGAATGAAATTCGGCTGGTGCTTTTGCAGTTGATAGCGGCTGCGAATGCCGCAGGTAACGGCAATTGTAGGTATTCCCAATGCTTGTCCGGCGAGGATATCTGCTTCGGTATCTCCGATCATCCAAGCCGAGTTCAGGGATGACTCAAATTCTTCTGCAACTTCAGCCAACAATTCAGTTTTTAAGGCTGTATAGTTGTGATATGCAGCATCCGGCATCTGAGTGCCGCGAATGCTGGTAAACAGTCTGGCTAAACCGTAATTTTGCAATAGTTGAACGGCTTGAT
The DNA here is from genome assembly GCF_020738205.1 of Microcoleus sp. PH2017_24_DOB_U_A. NCBI lineage: Bacteria > Bacillati > Cyanobacteriota > Cyanophyceae > Oscillatoriales > Microcoleaceae > Microcoleus > Microcoleus sp. PH2017_24_DOB_U_A. The sequence continues at coordinate 56,325 of NZ_JAEQCT010000044.1, read as the reverse complement.
TTCTCGGCCGCAAGGTGACTAAAATCAGCCGCACGCCGCGAGAATGCAGAAGTGCGATCGCCCATTGTACTCCTGGCTGGATGCGATCTAAGTGCAACAAGTCTGGCTGATTGACAATCCGACTCACGCATCCGAGAAAAATGTGAATTTCTTCTCCCGACAAGCCGGAACTTTTGGCTATTTCAGCATCGGGCACTCGGTTTTGCTTCATTTGCCAAAACTGCTGTTTGCTGAGAATTTGGAGTTTGAGGTTGATTCCCTGGGCCGCGTAGGCTGCTTGGGTGTCGCTTAATCCCTGTTGATAGGTTGTGTAATAGCGATCGGACACATCGACAATAGGCCCGTCTAAATCGCAAAATACGGTCATCCGGGGGGACGAGTCAGCGTCTGATGGTAGCTTGTACTGAAGGTTTTCGGAGTCCGGTGTGACAGCAGTTAACATAAAAGGTTAAGTAAATCTGGGTAGCGATACATTTATTTACTTTAGCAAGAATTGTATAAGTTAGAATAGAAAGATTAAACTTAGATTATTAAGAAAACCTATTTAAATTCGGGATCCTCTTCGAGGGCTGCGCCAACGGGCGATCGGGCATGGAATGGGGCATTAATCTGCCTGCTGACTAATGACTAATGACTACTGACTAATGACTTCTTCATTCTTTTTGCATTTGTTGATGATAGCTGGAGACATTAAACTTTAGACTTAAGTTTTTAGCCATTTGTCCTCATATGCTCAAACACAGCGATTTTGCGCGGAACGTAGAAACCAATCGGGTTCAGGTGCTTTCAGAAGCACTGCCTTACATTCAACAGTTTGCCGGCCGCACGATTGTGGTCAAATACGGCGGCGCGGCAATGAAGGATGGCCGTCTCAAAGAAAAGGTAATCCGAGATATTGTGCTGCTATCCTGCGTGGGGATGCGTCCGGTGGTGGTTCACGGTGGAGGCCCGGAAATTAATATTTGGCTGGAAAAGCTGGGCATTGAGCCGCAATTTAAGGATGGTTTGAGGGTGACTGATGCCGCGACGATGGAAGTCGTGGAGATGGTTTTGGTGGGGAAGGTGAATAAGGAAATTGTTTCGTTAATTAACCAAGCTGGTGGCAAGGCAGTAGGGTTGTGCGGCATTGATGGCAATCTGATTCAAGCTCGTCCAGATGGCCGGGAGGGGATTGGGTTTGTGGGCGAAGTCAGCGGCGTAAAAATCCAGATTTTGGAGTCTTTGGTCAACAGCGGATATATTCCGGTGGTGTCGAGTGTGGCTGCGGACGAAAACGGTCAATCTTACAATATTAATGCTGACACGGTGGCTGGAGAGATTGCGGCTGGTTTGGGAGCAGAAAAGTTAATTTTGATGACTGATACTGCGGGAATTTTGGAGGATTATCACAACCCAGACAGTTTGATTGTGAAGTTAGATATTCAAGAGGCCCGACAGTTAATTGAGTCTGGGATTGTTTCTGGGGGGATGATTCCGAAGGTTAATTGTTGCGTGCGGAGTTTAGCTCAGGGCGTTAAGGCTGCTCATATTATTGATGGTCGCCTGGAACACGCTTTGCTGCAAGAAATTTTCAGCGATTCGGGTATTGGGTCGATGATTGTTGCTTCGGGATACGGTGCAACGAAGTAAAATGTATTGAAGGGCGATCGCACTTTCGGACAATAAGTGCGATCGTCCTTTGGGAAAAAGAAACAATTGCGCTACACTCAAGGCATTATGAAACTGCTTTGAGGTATTGCGTTACTGGCTTCAAATCTATATCATCGTTGTCAGTCAGTATTTTGAATAAATGACGCGGGATGCCCGCCGCAATCAAAGCTTCTAGATCGCGATCGAGCTTTGACGAGTTTTTATAGATGCCGACTTGCCTGACTTAGACAAGCTAAATTCGCTTCTTTTAAGTTATGTTAAAGTGTAATCAAGGAAACCGAGTTTTAGCGTAAGTTATAATCAAGATTAATGTGTCCGGTTAATTTCCCATGACTACACAATCTGCTTCGCGTTATGTCGCACGTCACCCTGAAATCTTGCAAGGGGAACCAATTATCGCAGGAACGAGAACTTCCGTTCGTGCGATCGTGGAATTGTGGCGTTTGGGTATTACTCCTGAAGAAATCCCGATGCACTTACCTCATCTGAAATTAGCTCAAATTTTTGACGCACTGAGCTTTTATTTGGATAACCAGGAAGAAATAAATACTTATATTGAGCGCAATCGAATTCCCGAAGAATTGATTCATCCTGCTGTGAAAGCTGCCATGAAAAAACCGTGAAACTATTTGCAACTATTCATACAGATGAAGATGTTTTTAGGCTGGTAGCGACTTTGCTGCGGGCTAGGGGTTTTGATGTGACGACAACGAGCGAACAGGGAATGTTGAGTCAATTGGATAATCAACAATTGGCTTATGCTGCATCTGTCGATCGATGTTTGCTCACTCACAATCGTGTGGATTTTGAGCGATTACACCTAGAATATATGACAGAAGGATGGGAACATTCTGGAATTATTGTGACTCCTCAAAAGAACGCCTATGAGATTGTCCAACGGGTTGCTATTCTATTAAATACGTTGACGGCTGATGAAATCGCCAATCAGCTTTTATATGTGTAAATTGAGCGTCTATTGAAAAATGAGCGATCGTCCTTTGGGATTCGACATGGGAAAGGCGATCGCACTTTCGGACAATAAGGGCGATCGCACAGCGACAAAGCATATACCTTACAATAAAAATTGAAAATAATTAGGGGGTGAGCAGGAGTTATAATGAAACTACCCAATGGCGATCGGGCTGAAGTTTCTCTGCAAAAGCTAGTCGGCTACTGCTTAAATCCAGAGCATTCTCGCGGAAAACACAAAGCCAGAGTCTTTGCATCGGTTTTGGGAATCACGGCTAACAATGCAGAAGTTTTGCAAGAGCTTATTCAAAAAGCAGCCATTGAAGGTGAAGTTGTCCAAGAAAATACTACTGATTTTGGGCAACAGTTTAAAGTTGATTGGACTGTACCCGATACAGCGGGGATTGAGCTTCGGACAATCTGGGAAATTACTTTGACTAATTCTAACCCTCGTTTGATTTCAGCTTTTTTAAACCATGATAAAAAACTTTAGACTTTTGGATTCTGTGGCGATTCTCAAGCCGGTTTCAAATACGCGATTAACGCTAGTGGAACCGGAATACGAATCTGTTTCTAGTTTGCCAGTAGGACTTGTGGGAACTATTGTCGAAGTGTATGATACGGGAAGGGAATGTCAGTATTTAGTGGAGTTTGCTGATAGTCAAGGGATTGAATATGCTATGGCTATTTTGAAGGCAGATGAAATTTTAGTTCTGCAATATGAACTTGCAGTTGCTTAGGAATGTGAGGGGAATAGAAGTTCGATAAGGGCGATCGCACTTTCGGACAATAAGGGCGATCGCCCTTTGGAAAGGGGAGAGCGGCGATTTTAACTGTTTGTAATTAGTAGTTGTATAAACTAGCGATAATTTCTACTGACTGCAAAAACCTCAGCAGCGCGAGGCGAACCAATAAAACGCCAATGCCACGGCTCATAACTTACTCCTTGAGTATTGTTAGCAGGAAAAGATATTTCAAAACCAAACTCTTTGGCATGAACGCTCAGCCATTGGTAAGCCTTACTTTTTTCAAATTCATAGGTGATATCCTGCTTTGGAAAGGAACCATCTGCTAAATCTACAGCATAACCAGTGTGATGTTCGCTATGACCGGGAGGTGCACTCATTTTAGCAGCTTCTTCAGGTGAACCGCGTTTTTGAATCTGATTTTTGAATAGCAATTCTTGATTGGCAAAATCGCGAAAACCTGATACAGGAACAATCCAAACTCCTAGATCCCGTGCTGCATAAATCATCTTCATCAATTGCAACGCGGCTTCTTTATCTAGTTGCTCAAATCGTTGATACTCCTGCTGGGCATAACTAGCAACTGTCATCAATTTAGTGCGATCGGCTTCTGCATAGGGAAAATGACCGTACTTTGGTTCTTTATCTATTTGAGTGCTGGGCAACATTGGCGGAGATGTGTTAATACTAGGTGCTGGATTTAAAGCTGGCTGTTCGGGAACTGCTGGATAATTTTTAGTTGCTACAGGAGTCTGCACTGCTGAGTAATGGTCTAACAACTGTCTGATTGTTAGGGTAGCGAAAACCACTGCTACCGCGCTGAGAATAATTATCGAAGCCCAACGAAACCAAGGCAAATTAAATAATTTCATAACTAATCTTTTGCTTGTCTATCAGCTATTTTCCAAGTACCGTTTTCGAGATTTAGTATAAATCTATAAGTTTTCAAATTAGTCTCGGATTTATCGATTGCTCCGTTAATATAGAGAGTATAATCTTCTGCGATAGAAACCTCCACTTCGGCGATCGAACCAACCTGGTTAAAGTAGCCAGTAGCTTGTGCCTCTTGCTTGCGGAATTGATAATAAGCATTATTTTTTTGCAGCCAATCGATCGAACCTTCTGGTTTGACAATATCTTCATAAACTTTTCCAGTTGTGAGGCTAGCTGCTAATTGGCGATCGAAGGGAGGGCCGAAAATCCTTGACTTTGCTTGCTGCCAACTCTTAATTAAATTAACAGATTCTTCTTTGGTGAGACTGTTTGCTTGCGGAACAGGGTTAGGGGAAGTCTGCGGTACGGATTGGCTAACGGGAGGGGGAGATGAATCTGGTGTAGCAAATATTTCTGGAGTTTTCTTAGAAGTTAACAAGGTGGTCAAACCAAAGGCTGCTAGTGCAATTAAAGCTGCACTTCCTGCCCCGATTAATCCCCACTGCCACGGCAGTAATTTAGGTTTTTCTTGAGGTTGTGACACATATGTAGGTTGTACCGATTGGTAAGTGTTTTGTACCGGATATGCAATAACATTTGCAGGAGTTGGATTCATTGCTTGGAGCATTTGCGCGGCATTAGCATAGCGATACTGAGGTTGAGGTGCGATCGCCCTTTCCAAAACCATCACTAATTGGTCGCTAACTACGCAATCATCCTGCCAATTCCAAGTCCCGTCATAATTTCGCAAAACTTCAGAACTTTTCCCTGTCAATAGCACAATTATTGTTACTCCTAAAGCATAAATATCTCCGGCAAAACTCACTTGCCCTGTCTGCAATTGCTCCGGTGCCACATAACTAGAAATGACAAAACTACTAGCCTGAACTAAAACCGCTTTTAAACTCACTTTCTCTTGTACGAAAGTATCCAGAGAAATAGCGCCGTGTACCAATCCCTGATCGTGCAACTGTGCCAATTGTGGCAGCACTTGTCGCAAAAATTCTGTCACTTCTGGCTCAGAAAAGCCTCGCCCCTGGCGATTGCTTAACACAATGCGATAAGGTATTCCTTGGCTCTGATTTTGCATAAACCACTATTCCTTTAGATACTTCCTAATTATTTAACTCTATACTTTTGATAATTTCAGCCATTTGTGTGGCTTTAATGATAGAACTTAACCGATGACTGCTCCATCTTAAATTTCCTTCTCGCGATAATTCATTTGCTCTTTGATAATAGTCAATTTCTCCAAAATGCTTATATTCTGTTGATTGTGTAAGACGGCGTTTGCAATAATAACAGCAGTAACTGACGACCAACTTAAACACTTTTAATTCAAAAGAGCCAAATTCTTCTGGAGAAGCCGATCGCAACATTTTCCAGACATCATCAGCATCGTAAGGCTCCAGGTTTTCTAAATATCGATACCTGTTAAAAATTCCTTTAACAAGGTTGTCAAAACCTACTTTTGGTTTTTCAGGGGTTTGATAAAAATTGCGATCGCCAAATTGAACATCACCGTCAAACTTAGCCCCTTGAGTATTGTAATTAGTAGAATCCTGCTGATTATAAGTGTCACCGCTGCGATTTTCCACGTTCATTTTTCCACCTTGAGTATTATAAATAGTTCCAGTTTGATTATTGTGAATATCACCTCCAAGAGCTATATTTCCTGTATTTGTTCCCTGATTTCCTACCACACCACCACTAGATGCTATACTGCGATCGCCTGCTTGAATAATTTGATTCATCTTCTCAGCCGTTTTTTCCTTCACTGCTTCCCATCCATCTACTGGCAAACTTTTGCCACCTTGCAACATAGCAACAGCAACAGCAAAGTCCTCGCTAGAAATGTCGAAATTAGGCGTTTGTTTAGCGTTGCATTGAATCTGGGTGCTTTCCGGCACAGCTTTTGCTAAATAATTCATAATATTAGAAAGACACACACTTGTATCGTGAGGCTGATTTCCTGCACCTTGCAAGGCCTCAATCAGATGATAAGTGTAGATACTCATCTTACGATCAGTACGAATGTAAGATTGTTCCCCTCCATCGCAGGATGTAAAAACCGCTCGTCCTTTACCTTGACTGAGGTTAGCAGTTATCTCTTTAGGCGGTGCAGTTTGTACAAAACCAGATGGCAGTTTCATTACAGCTTCTTCACTTTTAGCACTTGCCATCCCCCGTGCGTGACAACTGTCAATTACAACGAACAGTCGCTTAGCTTGAATTTGGCGTAATGCACTATTAAAATCTTCAGCCGAAAGCGTAGTGTTTGGGATGTCGAAAGGCTCGACATCGTGCGTTATTAGATAGTATTTACCAGTATCGTGAAGTAAGCCGTGACCGGAAAAATACACAAAAATAGTGGCTTCTGAGTCTTTCGCAGCTTGTTCTTGCAACCAGACTAAACCGCCCAAAATTTGATCGCGTGTAGCTTTAGTATCGTGAAGTAAACGGATGTGTTGCTGATTGTCTGGGTAGCAGCAGAAATTGGGATCTGTGAGGATAAATTTAAGTGCATTAATGTCTTTGACAGTAACGGGAAGCGACCAGTTTTTATAGTTAGCACATTCACCAACACCAATGAGTAGTGCATAGCCATGGTTGAAAGTATTAGACATCTTTAGTGATTCTCCAAGTTAGTTTATTTAATCAAAAAGACTCTGGCGTCGTTCGCTCATTGATTCTGTTCTGATAAAACCAGGTTTTCTTTGTCTCACCTGCTGGCGAATGTTGTGAGCTGCATCTCTGGCAGTTGAATTATAAGATCTTGAACTTGATTCCGAAATCATGCGAATATCAATTATAGGGAATATAACTTCCTTGCTATCTGTAGTCGTAATCAGAATTGCTTCTCCATATATCTCTTTACTAACTTTTAGTAAATGTGAAACATTTGATGAAGAAATTTCGATCGTTTTTACAGACACAATACTATCATAAAGGTACTCACAAGTTTCATCTCTTAATGAGGTTCCTCTGATAAAATTCCACTTACATCTGTAATATGCTATGAAGTTTTTACACGGAAATATCGCAATAAAGTCATAAATGCTATATTTATTATTTTTGTCAATTCCGGGTTCGCAAAAATAATCACTTATGCCTACAGTATCTATTAGTTCTTTCCAATTAATAAAATTAGAATCGCTTAGTTTCTGACTAACTCCACTGAACAGCCGTATCGGTTTGCCGTCAATTATATTTCCGATATCTTCCCCATTTCCTTCCACAATTCTCAATTCCTGCTGACCAATATCAATCAGTTGTTGCAGATCGTATTCTAGCCATTTCTGAATTTGCTCGTCTGATATTGGGGGACGCAGAGTTTTGAAATTATATAAAATGACTGCAATAATACTTAGAAAAAATGTGTACCAAGTATTAATGAAAAGTGTAATAATTATTAACATCATGAAAACATAGACCAAAATTCCATCTAGAGGCAATCGCTTTTCCTTGATAGATGCTATAAAGTCGTCTACCACTTTTTTGATAATGCTTTCCAGGACTACTGCCGCATTATTGCGTTTTCTTAAGCATTCAAAATAGGCTCGAATTAACTTTCGATCGGGCTCTTGTGAAATTCTTTGTGAACTTTGTGGCGGTACGGTAGCAGGAGGCGATATTGGTATGGATGGAGAGTAGATTGACGGACTTGGAATTGTCTGTGCTGACACTGGTTTACTCTGATTAACAGTTGGTTGTGATGTCTGTTGTTGAGTTACATTCACGCTGTTATCTACAGGTGTTGCCACCAATAAAACTCCACCAGCGATCACAATTCGTGTTTCAGCTTTGATCGAGTAATCAGTTATCGGCTGACTATCAACGAAAGTGCCATTTTTACTGCCTAAGTCGCAGACGTGCCAAGTATTGGTAGATTGGTTAAAACTTAATTTCAGATGGTGTGTGTCCACAACATTAACGTTGGGTAGAGGAATGTCGCAGTCTGAGCCACTGCCAATAACGTACTCCCTACCGTTTGGCTTCAGCGTCCAACTTTGACCAGTTTGTTCTAACTTAAGTTTGAGTTGCATGAATTTTGGTTAGAGTTTAATAGATTTTTCAGATCATCTAGAGCCTGTCTCAGTCAGCCATCTGTGGAATTATTACCACCAATAGCCCCAAAAGTAAGACACAAACTGAGTTTAAAAGGGTTGTCCTCCCTAATTTTTCTTAGCTGCCCTAGGTTCTTGTGAACTTCCATATAGCTATCAGCCTGAGTCCGCAAGTTTTATGCAAAATACTGCTTTTTTGTTATAAAACTTTACCTAGCACCGTCTGACGTTCGGAGATAGTAGTTTTGAGATTAATTGAAACGATCGCCCTAATGCACCCTAAGCCCCGACGAACCGCAACAGTAGCGGTACTTCTCAAGCTCTATTTATCTATCAGGCTCAGTCCCCAAGTTTTATGCAAAATACTGGTTTTTTGTTACAAAACTTTATCCAGCGCCGTCTGACGTTCGCAGATATTAGCTTTGAGGTTCGTTGCAGCGATCGCGCCCATTGCTGAATCTGAGTATTTCTACTCGGCGTCTCACCGCTTAAACAAACTTAACAATCTCTGATGTATTTAACATTACTCCATACAAAATAAAAAGTCAACTAACGAACATTAGCAATTTCGGTTATGCTAGCGTTAGCTAAATATCATAAAATCTGAAAATGGCACAAAAAGAAGACTTATTTGCCGAAGCAGCCCAAAACTGGGACTTAGAAAGGCTTTACGAAGCTTTCGCAGAAGCTAAACGGCAAATCTCTCCCCGATCGCGCAGAGGACTCACAGACACTGAAAAGCTCTATCTCCGAGGACTACTTTCCGGTTGCAGTCCCGCCGAAATAGCTAAAAAAATGTTTCAGACTCCCAAAAGTGCTGAGGTTTATCTATGCAAAACTTTATATCAATATGTTAAACAACTGGCAGATTTACCTAACGAACCTGTAGGAAATTGGCGCAATATTTGCGATCGGCTACAGGAAGCAGGATTTAAAACTCTGTCTTCTTCTGAATTTAAAATGAATAATTCTTTGCCAACAGAAGCATTGGTAAAAATAGTTAATATAGGTTTTAAAGAAAGTACAGTATCAATTGACATCAACATCAGACTAGAATTCCCCTCAACTTCAGAGACTCCAAAAACCGAAGACTTGGATCAAAAAGACTAGATGTGCGATCGCACAACCCAAACAAATCCCACAAACAAATCAACCCTCTCTTCTCTTAGTCCGCGGAGGCGGACATCGTTTGTATAGCCGCGGTTTCAACCGCCGAGGCTTCCTTGATATACGCGCGGTTTCAACCGCCGAGGCTTCCTTGATCTACTATCCAAAACATCAAGAATCGCCCGATCGCACTTGCTCAAAATCTTCAGCATCCGCCGGCAAACCAGAACCCTCGCCATTCCTCAACCGTGGCGATTCGCCATTACCCGCACCCGCAGCGTAACCCCCAGAATACCTGTCATCCAAACCCGAATCCCTCAGCGAAATCGCGCTTCTTTGACTCTGCGACAATCGATCAGATCGGCGATTTGTCCCAGAAATCGGCGGCTTCCGAGTTAAAGTTTTCCAAGCAGCCTTAATCCCCGTCACCACGCTGCGAGTTGTCACCTGCACGTTTTGCGCCTGCTTCTTCGCGCTACCAATACTGCGATCGACTTGTTTGACAACCTCCCCCGCACTTTGCACCCCATCGCTGACATCATCCGTCAACTCGCTAATTTCCAGCCCCGTCAACCGAATCGCCTCCAAAGTTGGCGGAAACTCGCGCGCAAGCGTGTCAGCCAGCTTTTCCACGCTGCGGGCTGCCCTTGCTAGCGCTTGCACCGCAGGTATTAAAGTCACTAAAACAGCAGTTAGGCTAACTGCCACTAGCAAAATCGAAAGTCCTAGCCAGAATATAGGGTCACTCACTTGAATCTCGGATTTGGGGCTGACCTAAGTGTTGCAGTAAATCAATGATTGCGATCGACTCACAATGATTAAAATACCTTATTTTTGGTTGATCCTGACCTTGTTAGCGGACGGGAGGGCGCGATGGGGGAGTCACTTCGACTTCAGTTTCCGACAGTGTTTGACGTTCGCGCTGAGTCGCTTCTAAACCGGCGGCGATCGCCTCCTTGAGTCTAACCAAAGTTTCGTCCCAATTTCGCAGTGCAGTCTCCGAAAGTCGATCGGCTTGCAATTGGACGCTAGTCGATAAATCCTCCGCCAACTCCGGCAAAGCATCGGCCGATTTTTTCAATATCTGCCGCGTCTCCTTGCCCGTTCGCGGTGCCATCAGCAAGCCAGTCACGGCCCCGATCGCCGAACCCACCAACAGACCGCCAATAAATAATCCCGAACGTTTACTTGACATTTTTATAACTTCTCTCCATACAACTTTAGGATACCTTACCTCAAAGGTCGTGAAGCGAAGCTATCCCGTAGGGAATCGCGCCTGAGCCAAAGCATCCGCCCCAAACCCAGCAATCCCAAAAGTTGCTGAACCTGTTGCAGTTGCGATTCCAGTTGTTGATAATCGCGCCGTAATTGGTGAGCACCTTGCTGCCTTTTAGCCAAGAAATTCGGCGATTTTGCGAGGACATTGCTGCTACAGCGCTCGATTGCTGCGATCCGAACTTCAAAACGTGCGATCGTCCGTCTAATTTTCCACACTCTCGCAGCTATATAAAAACCGATCACAGATATCATTAAATTGATAATTACAACAGCCGTCAGCATTTCTTACCTATTTTCAATTATTAACATATTCCGCTGTTTGTGGCGAAATTATAGCCCTATGTTGTAGCGACACAGCAGTGTTCATTAGTGTCAAATCAAGTCTGAAGCCTGAGAAATCTCGCTTTTATCTGAGGCAAGATCCCCCTAAATCCCCCTTAATAAGGGGGACTTTGATAACTTCCTGTCCCCCCCTTCTTAAGGGGGGCTAGGGGGGATCAGGCCTTAATCGTCAGACAGCAAATCTGCACTACGTCTTATCTTAAATTGACACCAACGAACCTGATTGTGTCCCCATCAATCGGGATAAAACCTCAAGCCTGAGACATCGCCGGCAAACAAACCTTAGTACCGCCCAAACCGCAATAACCGTTCGGGTTTTTAGCAAGATACTGCTGGTGATAGCTTTCCGCGTAATAAAACTCAGGAGCATCAATAATTTCAGTCGTAATCTTACCGTAACCAGCAGGCGTCAAAGCTGTCTGGTAAGCATCCCGCGAAGCCTCAGCTAGCTGCTTTTGGCTGGCTGAATACGTGTAAATGCCCGATCGATATTGAGTACCCGAATCATTACCCTGCCGCATTCCCTGAGTCGGATTGTGGCTTTCCCAAAAAACCTTTAGCAGCGTTTCGTAACTAATTACTTTCGGATCGAACACAACCAAAACAACTTCATTATGTCCCGTCATCCCGCTGCAAACTTCATTGTAAGTAGGATTCGGAGTAATCCCCGCAGCGTAGCCAACCGCAGTCGAAAAAACACCTTTTTCCTGCCAAAATTTGCGTTCCGCGCCCCAAAAACAGCCCAGGCCAAACATGGCAGTTTCCATGCCGTTTGGAAACGGAGGCTTGAGGGGATTGCCATTAACAAAGTGAGTTGCCGGTACCGGCATCAACTCTGCCCGCCCCGGCAATGCGTCTTGGGGAGACGGCAGACTCGACTTTTTGCCAAATCCAAATAGCGCCATAAGTTTGTGAGGAGATCTCTGATAAACGTCTTTACCTTACTTAATAATATCAGATTTTTGCGGAAAATAGTCGGCCTTTTGAAGATAGACGATAAAAGGCACGAGGCAGAATTGTTTTTCGGAGTTTTTTTGTGATACCGCTCACTATAAATGAATTTTTCAATCACACTACATAGTGCTATCTGTCACCAAAAAATGCCTGAAATATCACCTGTTGTTGAGGCAACAATCACCCGGATATTCTGCAAAACAGGCGATCATTAAAAGTATGGCGTTGTAGAATTATTCAATACGATTTATTTGGAGTGTGTAGAAATGGCAGCTAAACCTTGCAATAAACCTTTAAAATCTAATCCATTTATTACTTACCGCGATCCGATTACAGGTAAGTGGATTGTGATCTATCATGATTTGTCGAAATTAGCAGAACAACCACAGCTAGCACTGGCTTGAGATTTTTTATTGATTTTATCTTAAAATCAAGAATGTTTGGCAACTTGTTGGGTGGCTCAGCTTAGAGGTTTTCGATGATTCAGCAAATCAAATTATACCAATTTGCCAAATTAATGCAAGAGTATATGTAGGGTGTGGATCCCTCGACAATCTCTAAAAAAGAGTAAAAATCGGTGGGGCGACGCACCTTACACATTAGGTGAACTAAACAACCCTCCGTTTCACTCCGGCCAACAATTTTATAGTTGCCACATTTTTTATAAATGGTATTATATCATATCACTCAATTATCCTTAGTAAATTTTTTTGTAGTGAGGCATTTAGTTATCTTGAAATTATGCGGACTGAAGTCCTCACTACGAACCTATTTGAGTGTTTTTATTCGAGAGCTGATGCACCCTAATTTTCAGCAATGCTCATCTCTTTTTGTAGTTCTAAATACCGATAGAGATATTCCGAAATTATTCCGTGCAAAAACAAGTCTCGTGCTGCATTAAACGGACTGTTTGGTGCTAGCGGATGGCGGTTGACAATTACATGATTCCAGTCATGATTTCCGGTAATCTCGCTGACGTACACTCCGAAGTTTTCATCTAACTGAAGCGACATTACTGCTCGCGCAAATTCGTCGCTAGTCAAACAGAGAGAATAAAATACTTTAAACAATTCGATCGCAGATTCTAAATCCAAAATCCTCAGCCACCTCGGCCTTTCAAAATCTATTGCAACTGTTACAGGTTGAATGCTATCATAATTAATTCCGCGTTTTTGGACAAGCTGCAACCAGTTGGGATTTGTCAGCATTGCCTGGTTGTAATCCCAGACAAAGTTATACAAAATTAAATCGTGTTCGAGAAAGGCATTTTCTGCTAAATCGCTAACTGTACGCGGATAAAGTTTTGACTTTTCAATCTCGGTGTCCGGGCCGTTGTCAATTAAGAAGTTGATAATGTTGGAACCGATGCTGATGTGCCGCACAATTAAATAACAAGCTTCGGGCGAGACAAAGTTATTTAGGAAAAATGCAGCCGATTTGTGCATTAAAGTGTAAGCGCGAAATTGAAAGGGCAACAAACGCTTTGCGATCATAATTACCGCTAGCAACAAGTTAGCAATTATTTTGATCGGGATGAGCAAATAATTGCGAGTCCAGTTTTGCAAATCCCGCATCATATATGCTTTTGCAACTAAATCGACGGGAATTGACCGATCGCAAAACAGGACATCCCAAACATTCGGATCTCGGCGGTTGTACGGTTTGGTAGCGTAAGGGACTTTCTGCTCGTCGGGAAGAGTTTTGATATCTTGTTTTTGCAGCTTTTGCATTAGCGGATTTCCTCCAATTGCAGCAAATATAAACGAGCAGTAACGCGGGCGGTTTTGACAATGCGGCGGGCGATATCATCCGTCATCCATTCGGCATTAATCAAATTTTCTAATTTCGCTAGATGCGACTCGTCATTAGCTCCGTGATAAGCTAAAAATGATACTTGTTCGTCTTGCAAACCGAGAGTTTCTTTGATTTCTTTTGCCCACTTTCCCGCCAACCGATTTCCCAATCCTTCGATGATAAACATACTGCCAATTAAATCAACCGGATTTTCCCGCGATGCTTGGTGGAAGATAAAAGCTGACAGTGCTTCGCTGCCAATATTCTTATCATATTCCACAATTTTTGACAACTCGCCTCCGACAGAAACATAATTCCGTTCGAGCATTTGATAGTCGCGGTGTTCGTCTTGGGCGTGTCCTATAAAAGTCGATCGCAAACGAAAGTCAGTCATGTTAGAAGCCGCGCGCGCAATCCAGCGAGATCCCTCCACAACTTGTGGGCGGAGATTGCACAGCAAAGCTTGATAGTCTTCTATGGTAAACTCTCCTCGGTACAATTTGCGGACAATGGGAACGGAACGAATTTCGCGATCGAATCTCAGCCAAATCCAGGCTAACTCCCGCAACAAATAAGCTTGCGGAGAGTAAAATATTTCCGGTTTAACACTTTCGAGAGGCGAAGCTTCGGGAACATCAATGGATTGAAAACTTTGAGAAGTCATAGATTTATTCGTGCTTTCCACAACAGTTAACATCATGTATGCCGTTGTAAAGCGACCACTTTCCGGAACAAAACAAAAGATTTTTTGTCCGGGCTGCAATTTGCCAGAGTTGAACAATTCCTCTAACATTAAATAAATCGCTGCACAGCCTGTATTTCCCCGCGAGTACAAGTTAGTAAACCATTTTTCTTCGGGAATCATGCAGCCTGCTTGTTCCAAAAGTTCGACAATTTGTCCCCGGAAAAAGTGAGAGGAATAGTGGCACAGCAGCCAGTCAATTTCCTGCGGACAAACTCTCCCTGTTTTAATCAAGCTCAGCCAACCTTCAACGCCTAATTTCATTACATTGTCTAGCAAGCGAATATTTTGCCGCAAGTCAAAGGCTCCGGCTGTGGCTGCATCGAGGTAGGATGAATAATCTAACCAGCTTTTGGTTGATGTTTCGTTTGCTAATCCTGAATACATACAAACTGGATAAGCATTAGCGTGAGAAATCAATTCAATCCATTCTATTTTTAAGCTAATTCCTGAGGCATTCGGATGGTTTTGGAGCAAAAATGCTCCGGCGCCGTCGGATAGCATCCAACGCAGAAATTCTGTATCGAAAGGTAGGGGTTTTCCGGCTTGGACTGATGTTTCTGTTTCAAATTTACTATTTTTGAACAGGCGCGAGGGAAATTCCGAGGCTACGGCGATTGCTGTTTGTTTTTTGCCGAGTTCGAGTTGAGATGTGGCGTAATTTAAGGCGGTAACTCCCGCACAGCAAACTCCTTGAGTTGAAACTATTTCTAGGGGAGATAGTTCGGAAAGTTCCCCATGTACTGTGCTGGCAAATCCTGGTACTAATAAGTCTGGTAAAGTGGTGGCGCAGGCTAATAAGTCGATCGCCCCTGGTTCCAAATTTGCCTGGGCGATCGCATCCCGGACAGCAAACGCTGCCATTTGGCTGTTAGAATAGAGTGTTTGCTGCTGTTTGTCGATCGCGTAATAGCGCAGTTTAATCCCGTTACTGTTGAGAATGCGCTGTCTGACTCTCGAAGGGCGATCGGCAATTTTGCCTAGATACTCCTCCATCTCATCATTATTAATCGCTTCTCCCGGCAAAAATTTCCCAATCCGATTGATATAAGCGCTGTGCATACCCTAAACCTCTCAAAATACTAATTTAGTCGAGTTCGTTGTTTGTTAAGTAAGTAAGTAAGTAAGTGAGTGTAAATCAATTTAACCAGAAAGAATTGGTTGAAAGCCCGCCCGATCGGGAGAAATTAAAATCAGACTATTCATTACTCCAATCCTCGGACTTAAGGGTAGAGGCCGCTCTCAAACTGTCAACTGTCAACTGTCAACTGTCA
>NZ_JAEQCT010000044.1:0-40435 GCF_020738205.1 Microcoleus sp. PH2017_24_DOB_U_A | reverse complement strand
GAGAAATTAAAATCAGACTATTCATTACTCCAATCCTCGGACTTAAGGGTAGAGGCCGCTCTCAAACTGTCAACTGTCAACTGTCAACTGTCAACTGTTCAACGACATACTTAAATCAAGCCTGAAAATATCTAAAATTGATTGTGCTTTGTGAAGCACTGAACCTGCAAGGAGCAACCAGTTGTATTGTAGAGTCAGGGGAAATCAGACAAGTTCAGCAACAGCGGCAACAAGTAACATGAAGCGGGGTGAAGTTTTTTGTAAAATTAAGCCAAAATATAACTAGAGTTCCTTCCCTGCTTCCCGACTGAAATGGATATTGCAAAACTAGATAGTTGGTATTCTCAATCTCAGCGCCGCGCCGCTGTTTCCCTGTTGATGAAACGAGTAGGCGTCACTCGCACTAGGGCTGAATGCTTTGTCAGGCTTTGGATTTACTTATCAGTGAAACAGCTTCAGGAAAGCCAGCCCCGCGTCAAACCGCCGCTGACTAAACTGGAATTACCAGCCACAGAAGTGCAGTGCACTCACCGGGAAGCAGCAGAACTATTTTACTCGGATTCCGATCGCGGGAGCGATCGCGCCGCCGGCATGATGTTAGATAAACTAGAAGCACTCGGATTGATCGAAAAACACTTTGACGGAAACGCTACAGCAATTCAAATTCAACCCATCCCAGAAATTTTAGATCCGCCGAAGCCCGAAAATTCAGTCAAACTCAAATTAGATGATTTTAACCCTCGGTGCGATGCAATTCCCGTCGCTAATTTACTAGCAAGCTATTATAACTGGATGAACCGCAGTACGAACGCAGTTCCACAAAAGATTGCTAAAGTTATTCGGCTTTCGGCTGCTCAATATTCAAAAGGAATGCGAGTTTTGCGTCGCTGTGACAATCTCAATCCAGTCGGATTTTATTTACTTTATCCCACCGCTAGCGAATCGGATGTTAATTTTTTTAGTGCTCCCAGCAAAAGCCTGCATTTAAGTTCTGTTTCTGATATCGATCCTTTCAAGATGGCGCTACCAGGAGATCGGAATTGCCAGTCAGTGTTTGTCCGCTGTTGGGTAATCGATCCGAAATATTTAGAAGAATACCGAATTACTTTGATTGAGGATGTACAAAAAATTTTAGTAGAAATCCAAACAGATTTTCCCAATCTTTGCGACTTGTACACGTTAATTATTCACCCCAGCTATGAAAAAATGTCCTATGCTTTGGGGTTTCAAAAGACTAACAGTGATGCTCAGTTATCTCTTTATTGGATGTATTTAGCGTTGGATAGATTTTTGGCGCTGGATATCAAGGAAGCACTAAAAAATTTGTAAGTCAGAAACCCCGTTTGAGTCGGCGGTTGAAACCGCGCCTACACAAACAATGTCCGCCTCCGCGGACTCAAGAAGATCGCCTAATTTCAACCGCCTTTGCCTTCAACCCGCGGAGGCGGGTTTTGTCTGTATAGACGCGGTTTCAACCGCCGTGTCTTCGTAGTTTACAATACCTCGCAACCGCCTTTGTCTTCAACCCGCGGAGGCGGGTTTTGTCTGTATAGACGCGGTTTCAACCGCCGTGTCTTCGTAGTTTACAAAACCTCGCGACCGAGATAAGATTGGAGAACTTCCGGCACTTTTACCGTCCCATCCGGCTGCTGGTAATTCTCCAAAATAGCCGCCATTGTCCGCCCCACAGCTAAACCGGAACCGTTAAGCGCGTGCACGAATTGAGTACCTTTTTTCCCCGCTTCTTTAAACCGAATATTTGCCCGCCGCGCCTGAAAATCTGCGACATTGGAACAACTCGAAATCTCGCGGTATTTGCCCGCAGAAGGCAGCCACACCTCTAAATCGTAGGTTTTTGCCGCCGCGAAACCTAAGTCGCCGGTACAAAGCTCGATCGCCCGATAAGGCAATTTCAGCGCCTGCAAAACACCCTCAGCATCCTGCACGAGCTTTTCGTGCTCGGCTTCAGAGGTACTCGGATGCACCAGTTTTACCAATTCCACCTTATTAAATTGGTGCAACCGAATCAATCCCCGCGTATCTTTGCCGTAACTTCCCGCTTCCCGGCGAAAACAAGGAGTGAAAGAACAGTGATAAACTGGCAACTGTTCTGCTGTCAAGATTTCACCTCGGTACAAATTCACCACCGGAACTTCAGAAGTAGGAATTAACCATAAATCGTCTTGATCGCACTTAAAACTTTCTTCAGCAAATTTCGGCAATTGACCTGTAGCAGTGAGGGATTCGGTATTAACTAAAAGTGGGGGAATTACTTCTATATAACCAGCTTTGGTATGGCGATCGAGCATGAATTGAATAATCGCTCTTTCCAGGGCTGCACCTGCGCCAACTAACGTGACAAAGCGGGGACTAGCGATTTTTACTGCCCGTTCAAAGTTGATAATTCCTAATTTTTCGCCGATTTCCCAGTGGGGCAAAATCTCGGGATTTTGGGGAATGTATTCGTCTCCCCAGCGCCGGATTTCGATGTTTTCATCTTCATTTTTGCCTAACGGAGTTGACTTACCGGGCAAGTTCGGCAATGGTAACAATAGAGCTTCTATTTGAGCTTTTAAGTCTTTTTCCTGTGCTTGCAATTCGTTCGACTGCGTGCCGACTTCGTTACCTTCGGCTTGCAGAGTCTGAATTTCGGGAGATTCGAGGGGTAAACCCGATTTTCTTTTTTGCCCGATGAGTTTGGCTATTTCGTTGCTGCGGGCTTGCAGTTGCGATCGCTTACCTTCCAACTCCCGCTGCTGTTTGTCTAGTTGCAGAATTGGCTCGATTTCGTGATTGCCTCCGCGAGTGTTGAGGCCCTCTTGTACGGCTTGCGGATTTTCTCGGATTAATTTGAGGTCTAGCACGGATTTATTTTAAATAATATAGGACTTGCCGATCGCCAACCCGATTTCTGGAAAAATATCGGCTTTCGCGAGCATAAATCTACGAATCTACAGGCTTTCTGAGGATTTTTGCGTCAGTCCTATCTTAGGTTAACAGCGACAATGCGATCGGACATACAAGCTTTGGCAATCATTTAGCACCTCAAATATAATTTATTCTCATCGAAAAAACTGCGTTGGTGTCACCCATGATGGGTGACACCCCACAAAAGGATGCTATACTAACCACATTAGTAGATGCACCCTGATAATTTTCTCCCCTAACCAGCGATGTTTAGGGGCTTTTTGTTTTTTGGGCGACATGAAAGTTAGGGCCCAGATGAAAGTTAAGATAGGACGTACGGTTGAAACCGCACGCCAAACAAACGATGTCCGCCGGACGCCGACTAAAGAGAATAACGTAATTTCAATCGCTGTGTCTTTTATCTTCAACCCGCGGAGGCGGGTTTCGCTTGTATAGGCGCGGTTTCAACCGCCGTGTCTTTTATCTTCAACCCGCGGAGGCGGGTTTCGCTTGTATAGACGCGGTTTCAACCGCGCCCGTCTTCTTATCTATCAAATCTAAATAAAAATGCGATCGACAAATCACCTATTCTGTTTCCTAGAAATATTTTCCAGCGAAGGCGGGATTCAATCCTACATTCAAGACATCCTGAAAGCTTATTTGTCACTAACCGCAGCCAACAACCTTCCGCCACAAGCAGAAATTTTGCTGTTGCGAGATGGGCCAGATTGTCACAATCCCTTCGAGTCCAAAAATCTCAAATTCTCTTACCTAAAAACTGATCCCGCTTGGCTTGGCCGTTTTAAGTTTGCCACCAAATTGCTAACCTGCTTGGTGCAAAAACGACCTCAACGGGTTTTCTGCGGTCACATCAAACTTGCACCGCTCATTAAAACATTATGCCAGCCGCTGGGAATTCCCTACACGATTTTAACTTACGGCAAGGAAGTTTGGGAAACACTTCCGCTAAAATATCAAATAGCAATGAGACAAGCCGATCGCATTTGGACGATTAGCAGGTACACGCGCGATCGCACTTGCGAACTCAACAACTTAAATCCCGAGAAATTCCAAATAGTGCCTTGTACTGTAGATGAAAAACTATTTACTATCGGTCCCAAACCGCTGCATTTATTAGAAAAGTACGATCTGACTGGTGCTAAAATATTGATGACTGTAGCCCGATTGCGATCGACCGATAGTTACAAAGGCGTCGATGTCACAATTCAAGCTTTGCCGGAAATTGCCAAAAGTTTTCCCAATGTGAAATACTTGGTTATTGGACGCGGGGACGATCGCCCTAGATTAGCAAAACTCGCCACCGATTTGGGAGTTGCCGAAAGAGTTATATTTGCGGGTTTTGTACCGACAGCAGATTTAGCAGCACATTATCAGTTAGCCGATGCTTATGTAATGCCCTCCCAGGAAGGCTTCGGTATAGTGTATTTGGAAGCTTTAGCTTGCGGAATACCAGTGCTCGCCGGGGACGCGGACGGATCTGCCGATCCGCTGCAAGATGGTAAACTGGGATGGCGAGTTCCTCACCGAGATCCGGCAGCAGTAGCGGTTGCTTGTGTGGAAATGCTGCGAGGAAAAGATAAAAAGTGCGATCGGCATTGGTTGAGGGAACAAACCCTCGCAGCGTTCAGTTTTCAATCCCTTTGTCAATCTCTAATTGGGATTTTTCAGATAGATCGCCCAGATTAATTTATGACGTAGAGGGCAGTTTCTCAATGTATAATAGGAAAATTAGCTCAAACACTATCTAAATTTATTAGTACAATTTGATTCCCGTACAGTAACTGTCAACTGTCAACTGTCAACTGTCAACTGATAGAGTTATGCCTACCTGAAAAGACACCAAAGGAGACCACCGTGAACCAAGGCACCCCCAAAATCTCTTTAAACCTACCCCGTATTAGCAATTGGCTGATATTGCTGGGCATCGCCTGCGTGTTGGTGTCAATTGGTTTGGGTTGGGTAGTTAAATCATTTTTGATTGTAGTAGGTTTGTTGCTGCTGACACCTGTGGTAGGATTTTTCGCGCTTCAGTGGTGGCTGAAACGCAATTTAATTGAAGACAAGTGTCCTGTTTGTCAGTACGAATTCACAGCTTTAAATCAAACTCAGTTTCAGTGTGCTAATTGTGGCGAACCTTTGAAAATAGAGGAAGGTCATTTTAGCCGTTTGACTCCGCCCGGTACGATCGATGTTACCGCCGTTGAAGTATCATCTGTTCAACAGTTAGAAGATTAATTGGGAATTGGGCATGGGGCATGGAGCATAGGGCATAGGGCATGAGTTAGTTGTTGGTTATTTTTGTTTGTTGTTACTTGTTACTTGTTATTTGTTATTTGTTACTTGTTGGTTGTAATAACCAATTCTTGATGCCCAATGCCCAATGCCCAATGCCCAATGCCCAATGCCCGATTCCCAAAATTATTTTTCCAATCGCACTGCATACCACTGCAAAAACTTTCCAGGCCCGACATCTAATTCACAATAAGTATCAATTAAATACTTAGCTTGAGCTTCCACCGAAGGAAATTTTACCACATCAGCCGGCAAATCTTCGTGTTCCTGGGATAAGACCGCTTTCAGCTTTTCTAATAGTTCCACCGCCGTCAAAAACTGCTCCGGCTGGTTTGTTTCTAATACCACAAAGGTGTCTTCGTCATACAGTGACATAGTTTTAAAGGTTGAGGTTAATTATTTCTAAAGTTTCCAGCAGTTAAGCTAGCCAAAGTATAAACTCTTAATTACAATTTCTGGGGCCCGGGCTCGAACGTGTTAAAATAGAACAACATCAGAATTCCTACCGGATTACCGTTATTAACTTAGTTCTTAACCGGGTTGTCAACAGATCCGCCACAGCATTTCTGAGGAAATTTGTCAAGTGCAAATTTGTCAACTGTCCAATTGTCAAGAAATATTCGATCGACCTTTATCTAATTATAACTGGCACTATACATTCCCATGATCACATCCACCACTTCAACCCCTACGGCGCGCAAGCCCTCGAAATCAGAAGGTTTGAAAGAACGCAGCAACTATTTACGAGAACCCGTTGCGACTGAACTGTTACAAGAAACAACCCACTTCACCGAAGACGGGATTCAGATTCTCAAATTTCACGGCTCGTACCAGCAAGACAACCGCGACAATCGAATTAAAGGACAAGAAAAAGACTATCAGTTCATGCTCCGTACCCGCAATCCCGGCGGGTTAGTTCCACCCCAGCTCTTCTTGGCGTTAGACAAGCTATCAGAAGAATACGGCAACCACACGCTGCGCGTCACAACCCGCCAAGGTTTCCAAATTCACGGCGTGCTGAAAAAAAATCTTAAAGCAGTGTTTTCCTCAATTATTAAAAATATGGGGTCAACCTTGGGAGCTTGCGGCGACTTGAACCGCAACGTCATGGCACCGCCAGCACCTTACAAAAATCGCCCAGAATACCAGTATGCTTTGCAATACGCCAACAATGTCGCCGATTTGCTGACACCGCAAACCGGTGCTTATTACGAAATTTGGCTCGATGGCGAAAAGGCTATTTCCGCTGAGGAAGACCCCGCAGTTAAGGCCGCCAGACAGCAAAACGCGAACGGCACAATCTTTAGCGACGACAAGGAAGAGCCGATTTACGGCGAGCATTATATGCCGCGCAAGTTCAAGTGTTCTGTTACTGTACCGGGAGACAATTCAATAGACTTGTACTCTCAGGATTTGAGCTTGGTGGTAATTACCAATGAAGCTGGCGAGTTGCAAGGTTTTGACGTGTTTGCCGGCGGCGGTTTGGGGCGCACTCACAACAAAGAAGAAACTTTTGCTCGCGTTGCGGACGAGATTTGCTATGTTGCCAAGGATGATGTTTACAATTTGGTCAAGGCAATTGTAGCAACCCAAAGAGATTTTGGCGATCGCACAGACAGACGACACGCCCGACTCAAATACCTGATTAACGACAAAGGCGTCAAGTGGTTCCAAGAAAAAGTAGCCGAATATTTTGGCAAACCGCTAGAAGCGTTTAAACCTCTGCCTGAGTGGAAGTATTTTGATTTCTTGGGCTGGCACGAACAAGGCGACGGCAAACTGTTTGTCGGCATTTCCGTAGAAAACGGTCGGATTAAGGATGAAGGCTCGTTTCAGCTAAAAACGGCTTTGCGGGAAATCGTGCAGAAGTACAATTTGCCTCTGCTGGTGACACCGCACCAAAACGTGACGATTTACGATATTTCGCCGGATATCAAATCAGAAATTCAGGGAATACTCGATCGCCGCGGCATTCAAGCGGAAACTGCGATCGACCCCTTAGTACGTTATTCTATGGCTTGTCCGGCATTTCCCACGTGCGGGCTAGCGATTACCGAGTCCGAGCGCGCGATTCCCGGCATTTTAGAGCGGATTCGGGCGATTTTGACCAAAGTTGGCTTACCAGACGAGCATTTTGTAGTGCGGATGACTGGCTGCCCCAATGGATGCGCTCGCCCTTATATGGCAGAATTGGGATTTGTTGGGAGTTTCCCGGAATCTTACCAGATTTGGCTGGGCGGTTCTCCCTCACAAACCCGGCTGGCAAAACCCATTGAGGAAAAGCTGCACGTCAATGATTTTGAAGCTTTTTTCGAGCCAATTTTTGTTTATTTCAAGCAAAAACGGCAACAAAGCGAGAGTTTTGGCGATTTTTGCGATCGCGTTGGGTTAGAATCTATCCGTCAATTTGTAACCAATCACCAATCTGCTGACTCGATGACAACTGAGATTAATGATTTAGATGTTACGTCTAGTAACGGCGATGAAAACGAGACAGCCACTGCTGGCGGTGGTAAAGTCCGCCGTCGCATCAGCGTCCGCGATGAAATCTACAACGAGCTCAAGGAAGAAGCAGCCCGTCAGGGCAAGCCTATCACGCAGCTAGCTACAGAGGCAATTTCCACTTATTTGAAGAAGATTAAGGAGGAAGGATAAGCCGATTTTCGATTGTCAATTTTCGATCGCATCAGATAAAGTTCAGACCAAAGTAACATAAGGGCAGAGCATTTGCAGAAAAAACCTTGAATTTGTCAAATAATTCCGGTTGTAAATGCTTTGCCTTTATTGTTTCTGAACAGTTTTTTTTTAGATAAAAACGGCGATTGAAATCGCTTCTATACAAACAATGTCGGCCTCCGCCGACTAAGAAATAAGTCGGGTAAATAGTCTATAGCCCTTCTCAGATAGGTGAGGTATGTTGTTGGGCTTCAGCCCTCTTATGGTGATTATATAGTAAGCGAGATCGCATCAAAAACTCCAATTACAGTAATACCTCATCTTTCTGAGAAGTCCTATATCTCTTCTCTTCCTCTCTTCCTCTGTGTTCTCTGCGGCCTCTGCGGTTAAATAAAAAAATCTAATACAAAGCGAGCAATCCAAAATCTCATGGCTCAATTACAAAGATTAGCAGTTACCGCAGCCCAAATTAGTGCTAACAAAATCGACTTAACAAAAGAACAACAGCATTATTTAAATCGCGTGTTGCGGTTGCAAGCGGGCGATCGATTTATAGCAATGGACGGCTGCGGACATTGGTGGTCAGCAATTCTAGAAGTGCAGGAAACCGGGTTATTTGCCTCGATAAAAGAGGAGATTGCGGTTAACAGGGAGCTTCCCGTCGCAGTAACTTTGATCGCCGCTTTGCCCAAGGGAAACGGCTTTGATGAGGTTGTCCGACAGGCCGCGGAGTTGGGAGTGGCAAGTATTGTACCCGTGACGAGCGATCGCACTTTGCTCAAACCAAGTACGCAAAAAGTCGATCGCTGGAGAAGAATTGCTGCGGAGGCGGCGGAACAGTCGGAACGTCAAATTGTGCCGACGGTTTATGAGCCTCTTTCCTTTGATTTGGCGGTAAAAGATTGCTGTCAAAAATATCGATATATTTGTGTGGCTCGCGGGGATAATCGACATTTGTGGGATTGTTTGATTGGTTTAGAACCCCCCCAGCCCCCCTTGCTAAGGGGGGAGCAAGATGGGGAAGATCCCCCCCAGCCCCCCTTAATAAGGGGGGAGCAAGATTATCGGGGAGAATTATCGATCGCGATTGCTATTGGCCCGGAGGGCGGCTGGACTGATGGAGAAGTGGAAAGGGCGATCGAGTTTGGTTTTGAACCTGTTTCTTTGGGTAGGAGAATCTTGAGGGCGGTAACAGCACCAATGGTGGCTTTATCCTTGGTAGGAGCCGCTTTTGAAAAGTACCCATCCCAAAAAATATCTCCCTGAAGTGCTAGATATGGTAAACGAAGCTAAAATGTCAATGAGTCATTAGGCATAAAACTAAAATGTTAAAATCAGTAAAGGGTATATATCGAGACGGCAAAGTTGTGTTATTAGAAACTCCGGGCGACTTAACTGAAGGGAAAGTTATCGTTACTTTTCTGGCAGAATCAGGATTAGTAGAGCTGCAATCTCTCGGTATCGATCGGCAACAAGCAGGAGATTTACGGGTAAGGTTGAGCAGGTTTGCAGAGGATTGGGAACGACCTGAAATGGATGCTTACGATGCTTTATAGGCGAGGTGATGTAGTGCTGGCTTTGTTTCCCAACGCTGATTTGCGGACTGCGAAACGCCGTCCAGTTTTGATAGTTCAAGCGGACAATCTGGGCACTGGTTTAGGACAAACTATTACAGCGATGATTACTAGCAATTTAGCCCGCGCAGGACACCCAAGCCGGGTTTTTGTTTCCCTAGCAACACCGGAGGGCCAGCAAACACGATTGTTAGCTGATTCCGTAATCATGACAGACAATCTGGTGACGCTTCTAGAAGTTGAAATCGATCGCAAAATTGGTACTTGGTCAAATATGGCGAGAGTAGATGCAGCTATCAAATATACTTTGGCAATCCCATCGACAGGGCGAACAGCCAAATATCAAAAAAAGTTTTAAATTTATTATATCAAATCTGTCTTGTGTTAAGAGAATTCGTAAAATAGGTGTTTAAGGGCAATGAAAAGAAATTTAAGGAAAAGCCGATCGCTCTTTTGGTCAATCGCGCTTTTGACAATGTTAGCTACAACATCAGTTTTCGCACAATCTGAGCACTCTGCGATCGCTCAACAGATTAATTGCGATCGCCCCCAAGGAGATGCACAAGTCAGATCTTGTATTAGGTTAAGGTACGAAGCCTCGGATAAACGGCTGAACGAGGTTTACAAGCAACTGGCTGCTAAATTGAGCAAGGAAGAGAAAGCCCTACTTGCGGAAGCTCAGTTAGGCTGGATCAAAGTGCGAGATAATAGCTGCGAATTTGAAGTGTATAGAAATCGCGGTGGTAGCGGGTTTCAAGGCTTTCTGAATGAGTGTTTGGAACGAGCTACTAAACAGCGCACAGCCGAATTAGAGAAATATTTACAGAGATAAACAATGATGAAAATGCGATCGCCCTTAAGCTTCACAATCAACTTACTAATTTTTAGTGTAGCTTCCCTCCCAATCTTAGCACAATCCACACCGACCATTCAAAGCATCCCCAATGGCGACTACTTTTACGGACAAACAAGCAAAACAAATCAGCCCGGTAAAGAGTACATATTCTTAAGGAAATCCAAGAAGACTGTCACAGGATTTGGCTACCAAAGAAATACAAGTTATCGTTACTGTTTTCGAGGTAATGTCAATAAAAACACTATGATCCATCCCACCGTGATTGAGTTCACGGACGGCCCCGCAGGACATAAACTTTATCAGATTAAATCTATAGATTTAAATAGTTTTCAGAGACTCAATGGTTCAGACACTCAGGTAAATGGCAGACAAAGGCTGACAGAATGTATCAAGTTATTCGAGAAAAATAAGAAAATTTAGAATCCAACAAAACCTCGATCGTAACAAAGATTAATTTTCCGACATCTGCGTTAACTTGCGTGCATCTACGGTTCAAAGAAAATCAAAAAACGGGAGTATAATTCATGAAAATGCGATCGCCCACAATCACCGCCATTATCTCAGCAGTCTTAGCCACCGCCAGCATCCCAGCAGTTTTCGCCCAGCGACAGCCATCAACCACCGAAATCAACATCGATAAAAATTGTCGCCCCAACCAACAACTACCGCAACTTGAAAGATACACTATCTTCTTCAGAAACGAATTCACAACTAACGGTCAAAAATATTGGTTCTACAGCGCCCGCTATCAAGATGGAGGCGTGGTTCTGTGTATATCAAAACCCAATTTTGACCAACCAAAACATTTAAATCAACCCAAAATACAAGCCAATTTTATTGATAAAATAGTCCGAGATACCAAAAACCAAACTGCCTTTATCGTCACAGTCAGAGAAGGAAATGGTCTTGACACACCCATGACAAATTATGGCCTAGATTTCAAAAATGTCGATCGACCAAAACTCACCTCCCTTTCCCTCCTACAGCAACGCGGAACCCTCAAAGACGGCGACCCCAGCCTTCCCAACGGCAGCTTCTACCGCGAACACAGCTTCCAAGGAAGTGCAAATCAATCCATCACCATCGACCTCAAAAGCAGATCCTTCGAGCACTTCATCACCCTCATCGCACCCAGTGACAATAAAATTGTAGATATCAAAGCAGTTCGCGTCAACAAGAGAGAATCCCAAATAACCGTAAAATTGCCCAGTAACGGCACTTACAAAATAGTTGTTCAAGGACTCGATCGCACCAGCAAAGGTTCATACACCTTAAGTATTAATTCCAATCAACTTTAACAAACACCAGCCCAAATATTATATAGCACTTCTCAGGACACATCCGCGTTCATCCGCGGTTATAAAATCTAAATCTTATCCTTGCAAACAGCCGAAAATCACCCACAAACATCAAAGCAAAACTTGTTAATCACTGGCGGAACCAACCAAACATCAGCCAAGATAGAAACACACCCATTCCCCCAACCGCCATGACAGACATCCACGAAATAGCCACCGCCCTCGAAAGCCAAGACTACAAACAAGCCGCCCAACTCATCAAACAACTGCAAAAAGAATCCCCCGAAAATCCTTGGGTACAATACTACATCGGTCGTTACTACGAACTCACCAACAACCCCGACAAAGCCCAAACCACCTACAAACAAATACTCCGCGACATCACCAACCCCAAAATCGTTTCCCAGGCCCGCCAAGGCATTCAACGCATTGAAACGGCACAACAAAACCTCCGCCAACAAGCCATCGAAACTGCCAAAAACGACCCCAGCAGCCTAGAACCCGGACTCCTCATCCTCGAACCAGTGAGTCCCGAAGACAAACCCGCAGCCGTACAAAATATCAGCAGAATCTTCAAAATCGACGCGTACACAACCCGGATGCAAATTCAAAGCCGCGGCTGGAGACTCTACAAAACCGGCCCCATTGCCGAACTCAGAATTTACGGCCAAGAACTTCTCAACGCCGGAATTCCCGTATTTTGGGCAACCCTAGCCGACATTAAAAACATCCAAATTTTCCGAGTCCAACACTTCCAGTCTCTCTCTTCTCCAGCGGTTGTTTGTAAAGATAACCTAAATCGGCTCGGTGCTATAGAATTTAACTGGTCAGAAGTCAGCCAAAGAGTAGAAGGCTTATTACCAATGTTCATGGAAATCATGGACTACTCGCCCAACCGCAGAAACGAGCAATTTCGCCACAAAGAAATCACCCAAGATTACGCTCAAATCTGCGACTTGCACATTCCCAGCCGCAACTGCATTCTGCGAATTTGCGACCAAAGTTACGAATTTAAACAAGGCGTTGACTTCACTCAAAGTTCAGCAACTAGCGTAGCTTCACCGCAGTCAAAAAACCAAAAATCTAGTGTCAAAAAATCCCCACAAATACCTCAAAGTACCACCAGAATTAACTGGAATCATTTGCTAGAAATATTTGACCAACAGCTTGACGTTACAGTTTGGTCGGAATTTACTCCCTTTGCGGAGACAGTTCTCGATTACACGCATATGTTAAGCAAAATCGAATCTCATGTAGAAGTAGAGCGCAAATCCGAAACTCCTTGGGACTCGGCGTTCCAGCTATACAGCGGATTAGCCTTTCTCAGACACCCAGGAAATAGGGAATAAAAAAAGAGTTAAAAATTAAAAATGAGGAATCCCATTTTTAATTTTTCAACCCCAGCATTTGGAATTATCCAATCCCCAATTCCCTATTGCGAATTCTCCATTTCCTACTTGGTTTTCACCTGACGAGCCATTTCCCGGAAATTATTCATGCTTGGGCCTGGGGTGCGACGATTTGCAGTTGGTGTCGGCATTAAATTATTAGGAGCAAAAGTCAGAACAGGTTCAGCTTGACTCGACACTTTGCCGTTAGTTGCAGCAGCAGGTACCTTCGGCACTTCCGAAGTCTTAGCAGCAGCGCTAGCGACTGGTTCTTTTTCTTTCTTAGACTTTTTCTCTACCTTAGCTTTATTCGCCGGTTCAGACTTCTCAGACTTGACAGCCTCAACTTTTGCCGGTGCGGCTGCAACAGGCTCAGCCTTCGCAGGTGCAACCTTCGCAGGTTCTTTATCCGAAGATTCGCCCAAATCTAGGAAATATTCAGACTTTTTCAAGCCCAACAGTCCAGCAAAAAAGCCGAAAATACCGCCGAAGAAATTTTTGATAAAACCAAACATTAGACTTACTCCTTTTGTTTTTTTAGAGAAATTTGTACAAGTTTGTCAACAAAGTTAGATTACGAGCTAAGGCAACCTTTGTCTATATTTCTTAATCAAAATTTACATTTTTTGATTAAAAATGCAGAGCTTCTAGTAATTTTTACTCAGTAATGCCAGTTTTAACTTTGCACTTATTTACGATTATCTCAGAATTTATGACTGATTTGCTATTGGCCAGCGATACCTCAAGCCGATTCGCCATCTGTCCTACTCGGGGTCAAACTCCCTAGGGGAGTAATTTATGCTGTAATCGGCAAGCAATTTTCTTTTCAAATGAACAGTTCGCTCGATCGCAATCCCGTCATTCTCATCCACGGCATCTGGGACACAAAGACTATTTTTGACAAAATGTCCGCCCGCCTCACCCAACTTGGATGGTGTGTCCACAGCCTCAACCTCACCCCCAACGACGGCAGCCTCGGCCTCGACTCCCTAGCCAAGCAACTGGCAGACTACATTTCTGAGACGTTCGATCCAGAACAGGCGATCGACATAGTAGGCTACAGCATGGGAGGCATCGTCAGCCGCTACTACGTCCAGCGACTCGGAGGCATTAACCGAGTCCAGCGTTTCATAACCATATCTTCCCCCCACAAAGGAACCCTCACCGCCTATTCCCTGCGCCTACCAGGATACCTGGATATGCGCCCCGATAGTGGCTTGTTGCGCGATTTGAACCAAGATGCGACTATGCTCAAACGCATAAATTTTACATCAATGTGGACGCCATTTGATGTGATGATTTTACCGTCGCACAGCTCCCAAATGCCAGTAGGTAAAGAAGTTAAACTCAACGTTTTGCTGCACCGCCAAATGGTGACAGATTCTCAAAGTATTAACGCATTAGTTCGAGAACTAGAGGCTCCTATTGTACCCTCTAAATTTACCCAAACAATCTCTAGTAACAATCTCTGATTCCTAGTACATAATCTCCAACTTGAGCGTATTCGCTGCGACCGAAAATTGCTTCTGGATCGCAGTAATATTTAAATTCCAACAAATTTCCAAACGGATCTTCTAGAAAAAAGGTGCGGTGTTCTGTGGGCAAACCTGGAAACCGCCGTCTTGATTCTTGATAAAAATTCAACTGTTTTTGCTGCGCCATTTCTAACAGCGCTTCCCAGTCAGACTCCGAGGTAAAAACTAAGCCGAAGTGTCTGGGATAGATGCCGCGCTGGGGTGTTAGAGGTTCGTGGGTGACGTGGGCGACAATCTGATGGCCGCAGAGATTTAAAATGAGAGAACTGGGTGACTCCCGACCCAATTCGCAGCCGAGCCCGCTGACATAGAATGCTTTGGTTCGATCGATATCGGTTACGGGGAAGGCAAGATGAAATAAGACTTGACTGTTCATAACAATAAGAGACGCTACTAGAGGCTATGCAAAACTCAGAATTCTTTTTTAATTATTTGTCTTGGTCTAATCCTTGGTTGGTGGCGATCGCCCTGAATACATTTTTACTCGCGATCGCCACCCTTGCTCCCAAAAAATTGCTTACTCCGGCTGGACAACTCCACGGTTGGCTGCTGGGTGTTATCATCTGGGGCAGTTTGGGATGGCAAGGCTATGCTGTGGTCATGTTCTACTTTCTGGTCGGATCTGGAGTTACCCGCATTGGCAAAGCCCAAAAAGAAGCTGAAGGTATTGCCGAAAAGCGATCGGGCGCCCGAGGCCCGGAAAATGTCTGGGGTTCGGCTTTAACCGCTGCTATTTGTGCTGTGGCAGTTTTGGCATTATGTATTTTCCGAGACACAGGTTTAGGAGACACAGGCGGTATTTTAGGAGACACAGGCGGTATTTTAGGAGACACAGGCAAGATGCCTGTGCCACAAGATGCTATTTGGCCTGTGTCACAAGATGTGATTTCCTTGTTGTTGCTGGGCTATGCGGCGAGTTTCTGCACCAAACTTTCCGATACCTGCGCTAGCGAAATCGGCAAAGCTTACGGGAAGCATACGTTTTTGATTACTACCTTGCAGCCTGTACCTAGGGGTACGGAAGGGGCGGTAAGTTTGGAAGGAACGATCGCAGGTATTGTCGGATCGATCCTGATTGCTCTTGTGAGTTGGGCTGTGGGTGTAATTGACTTGACAGGAATTGTCTTTTGTGTTGTTGCAGCTTTTATTGCTACGAACATCGAGAGCGTGATTGGTGCGACGGTGCAATCAAAGTTTGAGTGGCTCACGAACGAGGTAGTGAATTTTTTCAATACACTCATCGGAGCGATCGCAGCGATCGTCCTAGCCTCCGCTTGGAGAACTTTTTTAGCCTAGTCCAGCTTGCACGAAATCTCACCCAAGAAACCGGGTTTTGCACGATTATTCAAGGCATTAACGCAATATTTTCGTATAAAACCCGGTTTCTGCGCCCAGAAATATGAGTTATTAATCGTTAGTCATTAGTTTCAAGGAATCAACCAATGACAACTGACAACTGACAACTGACAACTGACAACTGACAACTGACAACTGACAACTGACAACTGACAACTGACTAATCGTCGTCTTTTGGCCCAAAAACCATTTGTACAATCATCGTTGGTTCGCCCCGCTTGTGATAGCGATCGGCCCAATTACGAATAATTTCATCTAATTCCTCAACAGCCTGTTCTAGGCGTTCCGGCGGAACATCCAAAGTTTCCATAACTCGCATGACTTTCGGTTGTTTTTCCGCCCAATCCTTCATCAGTCGGAAATATCTAGCCGTATCCTCCACCATCGTAAACGTGCGCTCTTCCTGTTCTGCGGGAGAGTAAGTAGCGCGGGTGAGGGCATAAAAAGGCATTCCCCAAGGAGAGTCAATTCGAGTCACGGTTCCGGAATAGATCAAGCGGCGCTTGATGTGTTCTGCTAGAGCTTCGCTTAAAGGCATTCGCCTTTCTGCTGACATTTCTTCTTGCGATCGTCTATGTAGAAACTCGATCAACTCCATAAACTGAAAAGAATTGATCAGTTGAGCGTCAGGCGGATTAGGAGGAATCTTGCCTTCGAGATATTTTTTCTCATCCGCCGTCAAGCTGTTTCCCGGAATCCGAGGGCGTCCCGGAACCCAAGGATACTGTTCCAGCCAGACATAAGGAAACTGAATCAAATATCTAGGTTCTTGGGAACCCAACATTTTCAGCAATTTTCCCTTAGTCAGAGCTTCCCGGACTTCCTCGACGATGACTTTCACCCGTTTAGGCTCAATGTGATGCAAGTGTCCGGTCATCCGCAGGTTGTTTTCCTGCTCCATATAGGTCATATAAATGGCACACTTAGCTGCCGTTGCCGCCGCGTCTAAAAACGCTCCGTGCCTGTGTCCGCTGGTTCTCATGGCGCTAAACGCCAGATATAGCATGATCTGATCCATTGCACTGGGGCTCAGGCTTTTGACCAGATCTAAAGAGTCATTTTTCATAAAAACACTAGGTAAGTGGGAAACTCAGAGTATGAAAGACCTGAGAGGAAAACGACCAGGCGATTTCAATCGCCTTGAATCTTTCCATTACCGCCTTGGGGTTGTTCGATCAGGTGTACTTTTGTAATGTACTTTCGATGGGACAATTACCACCTCAAACCTTACAACCCTGTACGCATAATGTTTGCTCCTGATGGAGCCTAAGAAAGCGGGGTAATGTTCGCTTGTCGGTCAATGTTATAAGAGCTTGTGAGGCTTGCAGCACTGACGAGAGTGACTTTAAGACTGTTTAACTACAAGCGACAGAGCGGAAAACTAGCGTCGCATTCAAGGAGTGTCCTGACTCAAATAACGTAGACCTCGAAAGTCTGAGGCCCGTCAGTACAGCTTGCTCGATTACTCTTACAAGCTCAGTGGCGTTGATTCCCTGAGTTACTGACAATCTCCGAAATAGTAAAACTTGGAGGCATCTTTTCATCCTCCATAAAAGAAATATTGCGAGACCGCCGAATCAAGCATAGCCGACAGTCGCCGGAAAGCTTGGCAGCTACCCTAAGATTCAGGCCGGTTAATTTTCCTGAGGTCACTCGGGCCTTGGCTTAAAGGCGATCGACACCGAATAAGTGGTTCTTATTGGCGAATTTAAGTCGAGAGCTGCACCCTCTGCACTCAGGGTGTAGCTATATATTAAGTTAGTTATCGCACGTCAATTATAGTGCAGCGGTTAAAAATTAAACCCCACCTGTGGGGGGAAAACGTAAAGAACTATTGCGATCGGAAGAATTTGAGGCGACTCAGAGAGGGGGAGAATGGGAAAAAGAGAAAGAGCATTTTCAATACAAAACCGCCACCTACGAGAATATATCTCTACGTAGATGGCAGCTCCAGTTTATATTGTGACATTTGTTACAAAAAAAATCTTCTAGGGAGTATCAATAAAAAGTGCAGTGGCCTGACGAACCTGACAAACTATAAATCCCAGAAAATGCGATCGATCGACACGGGCGACCTCGAAACCAGCCTCGAAACCAGAAACAAGTCAGTTGCGGAACTAGCTTTCTGGCAATGCGATCAAAATTATTATAGTGCCTGAGTGTCAGTGTTGACCTGCATCAAATCATACCGTCCGGTGCCTCTGCGGGGAGCGCGATCTCCTCTTTGTTGAGTTTGCGCTGATAACATATATTGAGCGGTAGAAGTTTTTAGCTGTGGGACTGGGGATTCTATGCTTAGAGCGGCGGTAGCACTCAAGCTAAGGCCCAACAGGCTGAGTAAAGCAATTGCAGTGTAGGTGTGCATGGGTAGTATCCGTGTCAGTGTCTAGTTACAGATACGGACTTTTCCCTTGCTAATCAGGATTGATTTCCTTGAATTTGCCAGACTACCCAAAAAAACATGATGGGAGAATTATTTGATTTTAGTCCTGGACGCAGGGGCGAGCAGAAACCGGGTTTCGACTCCGCTTAACCAGCAGTTTTTTACGAAAATCTTGCGTTGTACTCCACAGATGAGGTAAAAAAACCGATTTCTTTGGTCTTAATACGTAAGTCCTCAATTTTTTAAATTGTCTCACCCAAAATAAATTTTAGTTACCTGAATTGACAGGTAAAAAGTCTGGGAGCATCTCAGTTTTGATGTTTTGATTTTATAGTGCGAGCGTCCCCGCTCGCGATTATAGATCGCGAGCGGGGACGCTCGCACTGTAAAGAAATTGCTTTTTTGCATTCATTGAGATGCTCCCAAAAGTCTCTCCAGCCTGGAACATACAAAACCGCCAAATATTGAAAGAGTAAATCCCTCAATAGATGGCGGTTGCAGCTCGATCTGCTATTATTTTTAACACGCAAAAATATCCTAATGACTGTCAACAAGAAGTGCAGTTGCCAAACGAACGTGACCAACTAGAATCCCAGAAAATCAGATCGACACGGGCGGCAGAAACCCACTCATTTGCAGAACTTTCTTTCGTCCTATGCCATTAAGCTAGTATGTAATGTGTGTAAAGATCGTGCTGAGCAAACTCTCTGCGTCCGCTGCCTCTTTCTGGAGAACGATCGCCTTTTTGTGATTGAGTGGACGCCAAGAACATATAATCAGCAGTGGCAATTACGAGCAGTTCCACTAGGCGTTCAAAATATCGAGCGGCGCTGGCACTCAAGGTAATGCCCAACAGGCTCAGTAAAGCAATTGCAGTGTAGGTGTGCATGGGTAGTTTCCGTGTCAGTGTCTATAACCTGATACAGACTTCCCCCCATCCATCAGGATAAATTTCTGGCAATTTTCGGAACTTTGCAAAAAACCTCACCTCTTCGATGTTACTGCACCCGCTAGGAGCCAAGCACCAGCAAAATTCAGCCTGCCCCATACCGTCAGAGGCTTTTCGGTTTCGCAACTCTGTAGAAATCTGTCGGTTTCCCAGTCCAAAGTCACGAGTTGCCAAGTTCGATCGGCTAAGGATGGGGGACTTGTCAGCGTCAGTGTCCAGTCTTGTGCGCCCAGACGGCGGAAAATGCCCGAAAATTGACTCTCGGTATTTGCTGTTTTACTACGCGGATTTACGTAGAAACCGGGTTCAACTTTCAAAGTTATGGGTTCTAATACAGAAATTTCGTTGAGAAACCCGGTTTCTCGATCGCTTTTGACTGACACAGGACATTCGCCGCTGGCGGGATATGCTTGAGGTCGATCGAGATAATAGCGCTGCCAATGTAGCCAGTCCGATCGATCTCGTGTCAAATTAAATAAAGGAACAACCGCCGCCCTCGCCTCGGAATCTTGCAGCAAAGCTTCTTGCAAAACTCTGACAGGCAAATCGCGCGGCTGACATCCAACTTCCGCACACAAAGCCGCCGCCATCCCCGCCGCCTGTCCGATATTCATCACCAAAGGCTGCAAGCGAGTTGCACCGTTGGCGATGTGAGACACGGAAATATTTTTTTCGCAAACTAGCAATCCGTCTGTAGTCGCAGGAATTAGCGCACTGTAGGGAATTGTGAAGGGAGTGCCAGTCCAGCGGCCGCCCCAGCGGATGGATTTGGGCTGCAAGGGAATGTCGCCGCTGGTGTAATGATGGTCGTTGGCATAGTTGCCGATCGCAATTGTATCGCAAATTCCCTCAGAATCGATCGGCAATTTCGCGACTCTACCCCCGACAACCGGCAAAATATCTTGTTCTTTGACTGTACTTATCCCTCGCAAACGGCGGCTTTCTCGGTAGTAGGGGTGCAAGGCGAAGGAAGACAGTAGGGAAGAATTTGATTGATTTTCGATATTGGAAATGGGGAAAATATTTTGTGCTAAACCGTAGCGGGGGCCGAGTTGGGTTTGAATGAAGCGGGCGAAACTTTGGCTGTGCCAGAGACTTTCTTGGAGGAATTGTTGTCGGGATGCTTGAGATTCAATTAGTCGATCGACCTTTTCACCATAATCATTACCACAAATCGGCCAATTAATCATCAACAATCCCCCAGGAAGTCGGCCGTAATTGAGAAATTGTTCGGGAGTGTAATCTTTCCAAGCATCGAAAAATCGATCGGGATTGTCAACAGGTGGCGCGGGAATTTCTGGCGCCACCGCGCCCTCGCCAAAATCCTGCATGATGGCCACCCAAGTTGGAGCTTGCACCGAATAGCGTTCTGTGAGATCGTTAGAGGCGATCGGCGCGCTAGGTTCTCCCCACTCAGCTTGGAATTCCCAACCCCAGCAGTGTCCAACATCCGCTAAAGCCAGCAAATCTCCCAATTCCGTTGCATCCAAAGTGATTTTGGCAGAAACCGTAAAATCTGCAAATCTCACCCCAGAAATTCTGTTGTCTTCAAAAATCACATCTTGAGCTGTTTGTCCAGAAATCCACTGCAAGTTCGGCAAACACTTAACCCAATCAGCAAAAATTTCAGCACCGATGCGGGGATCGTAAGTAAAAAAACTGACCCAGCCCCAATCCAAACCTCCCGGTTGTCGCTGCTGGAGTTCCCGGAGAAACGCGCCCCACAAACCAGTCTGAAATGCTGCTAATTCGTTGCCGTCGGGAGCACAAACGCCGGCCGAAGTCAGCATTCCTCCCAGCCAGGGGAATTCGCTGACTAAAATAGTTTTGGCACCTCGGCGGGCTGCTTGGACTGCTGCTGAAGTGCCGCCGGTGCCGCCACCAACTACTAAAACATCTGCTTTTAAGACGGGAAACATAGGCAATAGGATTGGAGATTGGAGATTTGGGATTGTTCAAGGCTTATGTAGGCGAGCCGTGCCGTGAATATACGGATATATGTTAAACACTTGTGATAATTACCAGCAATTCGTGCCGTGAATATACGGATATATTTTAAACACTTGTGATAATATCAAATGTTGAGTACCGTTAATCTACGGATATATGCTCGATATTTATAATAATTTTAAGTGTTCAATGCCGTAAATATACTGTTAGATCTTCGAGGTTTGCGATCGATCGCGACTTTGATTTGAATTTGTTAAGTCTTTACAAAGAATATATCGTAAATTATGTGACTGCCGGGCATTTGTGTGGTGAGATGACCGCAGAACTCGCAAGTTTTAAGTCCTCATTTTTCGCAGGCAAATTTTATCAAGATGACACCGCAAACCACGATAAGATAGACAAGGGAGAATAGATATAGAAAGTTTTACATCCTATAATTTCCCAGTTACTTATTAATGGTTGAAAATGGAAAAAGGTTTTATTTTGTGGTTCACCGGACTCAGCGGTTCCGGCAAGACAACTATCAGCAAAGCTCTCGAACCAGAATTGAAGGCCCGAGGCTGCAAAGTTGAAATATTGGATGGAGATGTCGTTCGCACCAACTTGTCAAAAGGCTTGGGATTTAGCAAAGAAGACCGAGATACTAATATTCGGCGGATTGGATTTGTCGCAAACCTACTCAGCCGCAATGGAGTTGTGGCAATCACGGCAGCTATTAGCCCCTACAGAGCTATTCGCGACGAAATTAGAGCAATGGAGCCAAATTTTGTTGAGGTGTATGTCAAAGCGGCATTAGAAGTGTGCGAAGTTCGAGATGTCAAAGGGCTGTACGCTAAGGTCAGAGCAGGAGAGATTAAGGGTTTTACGGGCATTGACGATGCTTATGAAGCACCCCTCAATCCCGAGATTGTTTGTTGCACAGACGAGGAAAGTTTGGAAGATAGTGTCAAAAAAGTTCTGAGCAAGTTGGAACAGTTGGGTTACATTTAATGTTGGCGGGGTAGGAAGAGGATAGGGGCAAAAAGCGATGGTGGTGAACAGTTCTTCGCGCGGCGCGCAACTTGAGAAAAAACCTCACCCTGCGGTTGTCTTGGCAAAAAGGAAAAGGGGAGATTTTCTCCCTTATCTTTGCAGGAAAGGGTCTGAGGGAGAGGTTTTCAGCACAATCTGCAAACAGGTTTATGGCGTAAGTAATGCAGTCAAAAATTTAATTTTCCAAAGTTTAACTGTGTCAGTGCTGGCGGCGACTGTGGGTTCATCTGTCGCGGTGGCCCAGTTTTTGCCTCCTCCTCCTCCTTCTCCTCCTTCTCCTCCTCCTTCCCCTTCTTATCCTCCTCCTTCCCCTTCTTATCCTCTTCCTCCTCCTCCTGCTTCGGGTTCGGGTTCTCCGATTCGCGTACCGGTACCGGCAGCGCCGGGATTTCCGTCAGTTCCGGCCAGTGCACCTTCGAGTGTACGATCGGAAGTTTACACTTTGGGCGCGGGCGATCGCATTCAAATGGACATTTTCAACGTCCCAGAATACAGCGGCCCCAACGGTCAACACCAAGTACAGGCTGACGGTTCCCTGAGTTTGCCCTTAATTGGCAGCCTGGGAGTGGCCGGAATGACCTTAGAACAAGCTTCTAATGCTGTCAAGGAGCGATACGGCAAATATCTCAAACGTCCTTGGATTACGCTGAAACTGCTGGCTGCGCGTCCTTTACAAATTGCGATCGCAGGCGAAATCAACCGCCCCGGAGCCTATACAATATCTTCAGCAGCAGGCCCTGGAGGCACCTCAGAGCAAATAGGCACTCAAATGCCCACAATATCGCGGGCGCTGCGACTCGCGGGCGGAATTACCCAGTCAGCAGACGTGCGGCAAATCAAAATCCGCCGCCCCCAGCGCAACGCAGCGGAACAAATTATCAGTGTGGATTTGTGGGAATTATTGCAAAACGGCGATTTGCGCGCCGATATGACTTTGCGCGACGGCGACACAATATTTATTCCCACTGTAACTAGCCTCAACCGCCAAGAAGCACCGACTTTAGCAGTAGCTAACATTACCGGGCAAAGCACTCAACCAATTAATATTGCTGTAGTGGGCGAAGTAACTCGACCCGGTACTTATACTCTGGCAAAAGAGCTTCAAAGTAGGTTACAAGAGAATGAATCGGGTGCAGATTCTGGTTTGTTTGCTGCTAAGGAAACTCCCGGTGGAGGGGAAAATGTTTTGCAGCAAACTGTAACTAGGGCTATTAAAATGGCGGGCGGCATTACGCCGGTAGCTGATATCAGACAAATACAAGTTCGCCGCCTGACGCGGGCGGGCACCGAACAAATTATTAATGTGAATTTGTGGCAACTTTTGGAAGCAGGAGATGTATCCCAAGATTTAACACTGCAACAGGGAGATACGGTAATCGTGCCCAAAGCCGAAAATCTCAATGCACTCGAAGGCACACAAGTTGCTAATTCTAATTTTTCACCGGATTCGATTAAGGTTAGTCTGGTGGGAGAAATCGTCAAACCGGGGTCTTTTGCATTGCAGCCCAACACTACTTTAAATCAAGCGCTGGTAGCAGCGGGAGGTTTTAATAAATCGCGGGCAGAAATGGATTCGGTGGATTTAATTCGCCTCAATCCTAATGGCACTGTTTCGCGACTAAGTGTTAAGGTGAATTTTTCTGCAACCGCCAATGAGGAAAGTAATCCCAAACTGCAAAATAATGATGTAATTATGGTAAGGCGATCGGGTCGCGCTGCGTTCTCGGATAATGTAGGTGGCACTCTCGCTCCTTTCAGTCCACTGTTGGGAATTTTCCGGTTGTTCAATATTTTTCGATGATTTCAATAGACTAGCCCTAAGACCAATTTTTTATGAGGCTGCATAGAATTCCGATCCCCCCTA
This sequence comes from Microcoleus sp. PH2017_24_DOB_U_A, assembly GCF_020738205.1. Taxonomy (NCBI): domain Bacteria; kingdom Bacillati; phylum Cyanobacteriota; class Cyanophyceae; order Oscillatoriales; family Microcoleaceae; genus Microcoleus; species Microcoleus sp. PH2017_24_DOB_U_A. Next base: position 16,354 of record NZ_JAEQCT010000044.1, on the reverse strand, counting down.
ACCCCCCTTGATAAGGGGGGGACAAGATTCTTCTCAAAGTCCCCCTTAATAAGGGGGATTTAGGGGGATCGGAATATGTGCAACTTCACATTAAATTGGTATAAGACCTCATCAACCCGGTTTCTACAAAAAAAATTAGTTGGTAGCGATATCTCTAGTCAGAAACCGGGTTAATGAAACTGCGCCAGCATTACAAACGTTTAAACTAATAAGTTGTAGCAATCAAATGAAACCAGGTAAAAAATCTTCAATAGCACTGTTTAATCACAATAAAAAAATCCTTGGACAGCAAAAGTTATCTTCCGTACTTTATGATGAAGAGCAGTTTTTCGGCAGGGAAAATACAGAAGAACCGTTAAGTTTTTGGGAAGTTTGCCGCAGTCGTTCGTTCTTAGTTATCGGCGTAGCAGCGGCGGTGACAACCGGAGTTTTTGCCTGGACTCTAACTCAAAAAAGCGAGTATGAAGGACGCTTTCAATTATTAGTAGAAACCCCTGTTACGCAAAACACTTTAGCAAAAGTCTACTCCGGGGAGCTGAAACTACAACCAGCGAGTCCCGCGACGCCAGAAAATCCAGGTTTTGACTACGAATCGCAAATTCAAGTTTTGCAAAGCCCGCAAGTAATGTCGCCAATTATCAAACAGTTGCGAGCGAAGTATCCAGAAATAAATTACAACTATCTTTTGAACGAAAAAGCAGATAATCTGCCATATTCTCAGGGAACTAGGCTGTCAATCAATCGCTTCAAAAATACCAAGATTATTGAAGTTAGATATCGGGATTTCGATCCGAAAAAAATTCAGTTTGTTTTGGAAAAAGTTGCCCTAGGCTACCGCAACTACAGCGTGCAAGATACCAAAACTCAAATTAGCCAGAGTTTGGATTTTGTGAAATCCAAAATTCCCAACCAGCAAAAGCGCCAACAAGCTCTGCAAACAGAAATTCAAAAGTTGCGGCAGCAGTACAATTTCATTGATCCGCAAATTCAAACCCAACAACTCGCGCAGCAAATCAGCCAACTTCAAACGCAAAGATTGGACGCGCAAACGCAGCTTAACCAGCAAAGATTGCTCTATATTAACCTGCAAAATCAGCTCGGATTAAACCAGCAACAAGCGCTGATGGCTTCGGCGCTGAGTCAAGCTCCCCGCTATCAAGGAATGCTAACTCAATTGCAGCAATTGGAAGGACAAATTGCGATTAATTCGGCGACATATACAGACCAAACTCCGCAAATGCAGTTGTTGCGAGAACAGCGCAAAAATCTGATTCCTTTGCTGAAGAAAGAAGCCCAACAGGTTCTGGGAACTGATTTGGCTAAGGTGAATTCGCAAGTGCTGGCTTTTCAAGATCCGGTGCGGATTAAGTTAATCGAACAGTTTATCGGTACTGCTAATTTAATTCAGATTTTGGGCGTGCGGAATCAAGTTTTGGAACAGGCTGCTAAGCAGTTGAATCAATATTCTCAAGGATTCCCGGTAATTTTTCGGCGCTATTCGGATTTGCAACGGGAGGCGGAGTTGACTAACAATACGCTGAATGGTTTGCTGGCAAAACAGCAAGCTTTGCAGCTTGAAGCTGTGGGTAAAAAAGAGGTGGCTTGGGAAGTTATTGCTAAGCCGGAAATTCCGCGCTACAAAAATGGCGAGTTGATGGCTGTTGCTCCGATTATGCCTTTGAATTTGGCTTTGGGGGGATTGGCTGGTTTGTTGTTTGGGATGCTGGCGGCGCAGTTGGCGGAACGGTTTAATAATAAAACTGTGTTCAATTCTCCTGAGGATGTCAAACATTCGATTCGGTTGCCTTTGTTGGGGGTAATTCCTGCTAGCGATAAAATTTTGAGACTGCCACCTGCTGAGGGAACTACGATTGATGTGGGAAGTTCGCCGGTGCCGACGGATGCTTTTCAAGAGGCTTTTCGATCGCTCAATGCTAATATTCGGTTGTTAAATGTTAATAGTCCGATCGCTTCTTGCGTAATTACGTCTTGTCAAGTTGCTGACGGTAAGTCAACGGTGGCGGTAAATCTGGCACGGGCGGCGGCGGCAATGGGCCAGCAAGTGCTGTTGGTGGATGCGGATTTGCGGAGGCCGCAGGTGCACGAAATGCTGGGTTTGCCGAATTGGCAAGGCTTGCACAATGTAATTGCCGAGGATGTGGATGTCGAAGAGGTGATTTTGCGATCGCCCCGCGATGAAAACCTATTTGTGTTAACATCCGGGCCAGTGCCTCCCGATCCCACAAAGGTGCTGTCTTCCCGAAAAATGCAGCATTTAATGGCAGCTTTGGCAAGTCATTTTGACTTAGTTATTTACGATACTCCGCCGCTGTTGGGTTTGGCAGATGCGAATTTGTTGGCGGCTCATACTAACGGATTGATGCTAGTGGTGGGGCTGCATCAAACTGAGCGGGAGGCGCTGTTGTTGGCTTTTGAAGATTTGAAAATGGCGGGGATTCCGCTGTTGGGAATGGTGGCCAATAACGATAAAGGCAGCAGGTATTACTATCAGTCTTACGTGCAGAATTACATCGAGGAAAAGTCTGTTTAGGAGCGTGTAGTTACTCGTTATCAGGCTCTGCCTGGTAACGGAGATGCGGAGGCTCTGCCTCCATTGTCGATTCTCCCAGCCGAGGTAGAGCCTCTGAATATGGGTTAAGAGGCTCGGGTGCATCTGGCGCAAGGCAAATATATCCGTAGGGGCGAAGCATGACCGTAGTCAACATAAGATGATAACTAATAACTTATATGCGGTCATGCTTCTTCAGGCTTCAAAAACCAGATGCACCCAAGAGGCTCTGCCTGGGAAGCATTTGCCACTTCGATCGCCAACATAAACTTTAAAAACAAAATTTCTTAAGATTTGCAATTAATACTTTGCACTATAATTAAAAACAGAGAGATTTAAACAAATCCCGGCACTTGCAAATTAGCAATATCTAAAAGTATGGCTGGTAAATCCAAATTTTGTAATACATCAATACAACTCCCGAACTAGCTTCAAAACTATAAGGGAGTTTTGTATATTTTGAAACGGAGATAGAACAATGGGTATTTCTACTATCAACCCGGCAACGGGAGAAACGCTGAAAACTTTCGAGCCGATCGCAGATGAGGCCATAGAAGCTAAGCTGGCATTAGCACAGCAAGCTTTTAACAACTACCGCCACCAGCCGTTTGAGCAGCGAGCAATCTGGATGCAGACAACTGCGGATATCTTGGAGCGCGATCGCGAAATTTTCGCGGAAATGATGACGCTGGAAATGGGCAAAACGCTTAAATCGGCGATCGGCGAAGTAGAAAAATGCGCCTTAGTTTGCCGCTTTTACGCCAAAAATGCCGCTCAATTTATGGCAGACGTACCCGCAACCACCGACGCTAGCAGCAGCTTTGTCCGCTACCAGCCACTGGGCGCTATTTTAGCCGTCATGCCCTGGAATTTCCCATTTTGGCAAGTTTTTCGGTTTGCCGCGCCGGCGCTGATGGCGGGCAACGTCGGCTTGCTCAAACACGCTTCCAACGTGCCTCAGTGCGCTCTAAAAATTCAAGAGATTTTCGCCGAAGCAGGGTTTCCCGAAGGAGTTTTTCAAACTTTGCTAGTGGGCGCCGACAAAGTAGCTAAAATCGTTGCGGACGATCGCGTCAAAGCAGCAACTCTCACCGGTAGCGAACCAGCCGGCGAAAGTTTAGCAGCAAATGCGGGCAAAAATTTGAAAAAAGTAGTGTTGGAATTGGGAGGAAGCGACCCATTTATTGTGATGTCCAGCGCCGATTTACCAGCAGCTTTATCAACTGCTGTAACATCGCGGATGCTAAATAACGGCCAAACTTGCGTAGCTGCTAAACGCTTTATTTTAGTAGAAGAAATCGCCGATGAATTCATCAAAGGATTTGTCAAAAAATTCGAGGAATTGAAAGTAGGCGATCCGATGTTGCCAGAAACCGATATCGGCCCTTTAGCTACTCCGACAATTCTTAAAGAATTGGACAATCAAGTGCAAGCTTGCATTCAGTCAGGAGCAAAACTTTTGACAGGCGGCCGCGCACTGTCAGAGAAAGCCGGCAATTTCTACTTGCCAACTATTTTGACAGATATTCCCCTGGATGCTGCGGCGCGCCAACAAGAATTTTTCGGGCCCGTAGCGTTAGTATTTCGAGTTGCAGACATCGATGAGGCGATCGAACTAGCCAACAATACATCTTTTGGCTTAGCCGCGACAGCTTGGACTACAGTAAGCTCAGAAGGCGATCGATTTATTTCCGAACTAGAAGCAGGCGCCGTATTCATCAACGGCTTAGTAAAATCCGACCCCAGATTGCCCTTTGGCGGCATCAAACGCTCCGGTTACGGACGCGAATTGAGCATCCAAGGAATTCACGAATTTGTCAACATTAAAACAGTGTGGGTAAAATAAGTAAAGCTCGATCGGCTTCTTGCAAAAACCTCAATCCATCTGCGTTAATTCGCGTTGATCTGCGGTTAAAAATTCAACATTAGATTTTTGCAAGAAGTTGACTGAGGGCGGCTAAAAACTTTGTCAGCCTCAAAAGTTGTACAATAAATCCCAACCTTGTAAATTGTTTGAGAACAACAAATCCTGAGTAACCGAGGAAAAAACGGAAATGAACACAGCTCAACTCTTGGTCAAATGTTTAGAAAACGAAGGCGTAGAATACGTCTTCGGACTTCCCGGAGAAGAAAATTTAGAAGTTTTAGAAGCCCTAAGACACTCTTCAATTAAATTTATTACTACTCGCCACGAACAAGGCGCCGCTTTCATGGCAGACGTTTACGGCCGCCTTACCGGCAAAGCAGGCGTTTGCTTGTCCACCTTGGGCCCCGGCGCAACTAACTTAATTACAGGTGTTGCTGATGCGAATTTAGACGGCGCTCCTCTAGTAGCAATTACCGGACAAGTCGGCACGGATAGAATGCACATAGAATCGCACCAATATTTGGACTTGGTGGCTATGTTTGCTCCGGTTACTAAGTGGAATGCTCAAATTGTCCGCCCCAGTACGACATCAGAAATTGTCCGCAAAGCCTTTAAAGTAGCTCAGAGTGAAAAACCGGGAGCAGTTCACATTGACTTGCCCGAAAACATCGCAGCAATGCCTGTCGAAGGAGAGCCGCTCACTAAAGATAACCGCGAAAAAACTTTTGGTGCTTACCAAAGTCTGAATAAAGCTGCTGTGGCAATTTCCAAGGCGAAAAGTCCTTTGCTTTTAGTAGGAAATGGCACGATTCGGGCTAATGCTAGCGATGCTTTGACAGAATTTGCGACTCGATTAAATATTCCCGTCGCTAATACTTTTATGGGCAAAGGCGTAATTCCTTACACTCATCCTTTGGCACTTTGGACGACGGGATTGCAAAAACGGGATTACATTAGCTGTGCTTTTGAAGAAACGGATTTAGTGATTGCTGTTGGCTACGATTTAATTGAATATTCCCCGAAAAAGTGGAATCCTGACGGCAAAATTCCGATTATTCACGTAGGAGCTCTGCCAGCAGAAGTTGATAGCAGTTATATTCCTGTTGTAGAAGTTGTGGGGGATATTTCGGATTCGCTCAATGAAATTTTGCAGCGTGCCGATCGCATGGAGAAGACTGATCCTTTTGCTAAGCAATTGCGGGCAGATATTCGCGCTGGGTACGAACAATATGCTAAGGATGATGGTTTCCCGATCAAGCCACAAAAACTGATTTACGATTTGCGGCAAGTGCTGGGCCCGGAAGATATTCTCATATCTGATGTGGGGGCTCACAAAATGTGGATCGCGCGGCACTATCATTGCGATCGCCCGAATACCTGTTTAATCTCCAACGGATTTGCTGCGATGGGGATTGCGATTCCCGGCGCGGTGGCGGCAAAACTCGTTTATCCCGATCGCAAAGTAGTAGCAGCCACGGGCGACGGCGGTTTTATGATGAACTCTCAAGAGTTAGAAACTGCGTTGCGCGTCGGTACTAATTTTGTCACTCTCATCTTTAATGATGGCGGCTACGGGTTAATTGAATGGAAGCAGGAAGATCACTTTGGTCATTCACATTTCGTCAAATTTGGCAATCCCGATTTTGTAAAATATGCCGAAAGTATGGGTTTAAAAGGCTATCGCGTGGAATCCGCCACCGATTTTATTCCTATCCTGAAGGAAGCGCTGGCTCAAGATGTTCCCTGCGTGATTGACTGCCCGGTAGACTATCGGGAAAATGCTCGTTTCAGTCAATTATCTGACGATATGAGTTGCAATATCTAAGTTAGGAAACGGGCATTTTTTTGTTCGCGTAAATCAACATGGTTCACTTACCTGAAATCCTCTGTATTTCGGGTAAGGAACACTGTTCCATTTAACAAAAGATTGGTACACAATAAATGTTGTGTTGGTCGATCTTACCATTGTGGTCAGGTGCGTCGCGAGCAGAATTGTCGATATGTAGATAGGGATTTTTCACAGTAGGCGCACCCTACGCCCACCAACAGTTTGGGTCATACCAATTCACTATGAAGCTGCACGGAATGGTTAGCCTGAAATCCTTTCCAGTAAAGGATCTATTCCATGCAGCTTCATAGAAAAATGGTATCAGTCCGCTAAACCAGAGTTGTTAGCCCACGACTAATTAACGTTTTGCCCATTGTTCCTCAAGAATGTTAAGCCTGCGAATAGCCTCATCACTTTGTATTCCCCATTGGTAGGCTTGCATCATCCCACGTCCACAGATGAAAGCTCCATTGAAGCCAATTGGTGAACACGCTCCTTTCGCTGTTGCTGCCGATCCTTCTCCCTCCCCAGTATGTTTATAAAGGACGTTAATATAAAACCCTCTGTCGATCAAGTCGGCTTTTGTGACATAACCAATCCAAACGTTTTGCAAAAAACCCCCAAGCCACGGATCTGAAAGAATGAAGTTTCTTATTTCCTCATTTTCTGGCGGTAGGAGCGATCTGAAGTCCAGCGCAGTCATCTGTGAAGACTGATCTGAACTATTCGGTTGAGAAGGTGTTGAACTTTTGGTAGATTGCTCAGGCTGCGGCGAATTTGGACTCTCAGTGGGTTGGACAACTACCGACTGATTCTCTGATTTAGGCAATATGCCCCATATTAGAATTGATAAAAAGATAAATGGGATAGCAACCAAAACTCCCTTCATTGTACGTTTGGTAGCACGCTCCGCCTCCTCTGGAGTCTTGAATTGCCTTTTTTGAACCATTTCATTTAATTTATGTTCAGGAATTTTCTGATTGTCAGCTACTTGATTAACCCAGCGCCAATAAGCCTTAAAAAGATGCAAGACATATTTTCCAATATTGGAAGGTTGCTTCATTTTTACGATCCTCTAAGTTACAATATATATAGTACAAGAATACCGCAGATTACGGATGTATGTCAAATTCTTCTTACTGCCATATGAGATTGACAGAGGGATTGAGACTGCAAATAAAAGATCATATCGACTTCCCAGGAAAAAGAATTATTCGATATGGGAAAGGGAGAGAAGATGGAATTACAATGCTACCCTAAGACTTAATCGCACCTTTGAAACAGCAACTACATCATGCTCGATCGCACATTCCAATCATTACACTGACCAGTCTTCAAACCTCAATCCAGGGATTCTTTCAAAATCTCGGCGATTCCGGGTAAGTAGAACACCGCTGTTTGAAAGTGCGATCGCCCCAATCCGTAAATCTTGCGTGCCAACGCGGATTTTTTGCCGCAAAAATTCCCTATAATAATTTTCAGCATCTCGATCGAAGTCAAGCAACTCAAAATCGGTTAAATAGTTGATGGTTTTTCGCAGACTTGCATAAGCTGATATTACTTCATCCCCTGATGTCGCTCGCCTGATACGGTTAAGTCGTCCATACATTTGCTCTTCAAATGTAACGAGCGTAATGGCAATATCTTTTGGATTAACTGCACTGACACGCTGCACGATTTGTGGATTACCCTGCTGAAAAAGTGTGGTATGGTCTGTATCAAATATCCACAAAGTCACTTAGCTCTTTCCTCCACATCAACTTTATTGGTGGCTTCTGCCTCCGAATCGAGTCGATCGTAATATTCTGCCATTTCTGCATTCCTGTCGTGGCGCAGTTCTGCAATATCTTTTAGCATCTCATCAAAGTGCGGATCGTTTTTAAACGCTCCTGCCCACTTCATCAGAGGATTCTCAGCTTTGGGAATGTCTACTGTCATAGAGACTATTTCGACTTTTTTGAGACGCTCGGTCAACAATCGATGTAAAATTTTTAAAGCTTCTTCTTTACTAGCTCCTGAGCTTCTACATTCTGGCAATTCCCAAACTATTGCGCTGTAGAGGTCTTCATCGTGCTTTTCAATTAGAACTTGATAAGTTAATTGGGTTAAAGGATTCGGAGTAGGGGTTAATACTGTGGCATCCATCTGTTTTTTCCGCTTGGCTATATTTGGCATTTTAACGCATAGTTTTTCAAACATCCCATTTTTCGCAATGCTTTCGATAGATGTCAGAGGTTAATAACCAATAACCCCGCAGCACCTAAAGAAATCGTGATTCTAGCCTTTACTAATCATTCAAGGCTGCGATCGCAACTTAACTCAACTCTCAATACATATCAACTCGGAAAAATATTATTGCCAAGAAAACCACTCTATGGTATACTAGAAGATTGTGAATATTAATCAAAAGTAAAGTAACAAGACGGGAGAAATCGAAATGACACAGCAAACCCTGCACGGAACCAGCCGCAAAAGAAAAAGAACATCCGGTTTTCGCGCCAGAATGCGTACCGCAACTGGTCGATTGGTAATCAAAGCACGCCGCAGCAAAGGTCGTCACCGCCTCGCAGTCTAGCACGGCCCAAGAATGAGCCCGATCGCACGCAGCCACCATGTTGCCCCTGACAAACCGACTCAAGCACCGAAAAGACTTCAGCGCCGTTTACCGCAAGGGAATCCGCCGCAACTCCGCTCATTTCAGCTTAAGAGCTCTACGCAAACCCAAAAGCGTCGAGATTGGCAAACCCACAGCCGATAAATCCTTGCAACCGAGTCGCACAGGCATTTCTATCAGCTTGAAAGTCAGCAAGCGCGCTGTAGTCCGCAACCGGATCAAGCGCCAGATTCGCGCCGCTTTGCGACAGCTATTGCCCCGATTAAAATTCGGATGGGATTTAGTAATTGTGGTGCGTCCGATCGCACAAGAGTGCAATTATGCAGAAATTCTGCAAGAATTAGAGCAGTTGTTGGTAGAAGCCGAGGTACTAGATGGGAATTCGAGAGGAAGTATATTATGAAGGCGGCCCCGCGCTGGGAGACTTGATTATCAACTTACTCCTGGGGCTGACTGTCGTGGGAATCCCCCTCGCAGTAGGAGCAATTGTTCGGGCTCTGTGGCTGCGCTACCGGATCACCAACCGCCGAGTGTCCGTAACTAGCGGTTGGATGGGGGGCGATCGCATCGACGTTATCTACTCAGATATAGTCAAAATTGTCACAGTACCTCGGGGTTTCGGGACTTACGGAGACATGGTGCTGACCATGAAAAATGGCAGCCGCTTGGAACTGCGATCGATTCCGAAATTTCGAGCAGTCTATGACTACATTAACGAAAAACTGCCCGCAGCAGCTCAAAAAGCCAACGCAGCAGCAAAAGCTAAATAACCGAAAGGCTTTTACCCTGATTTGAAGGCGAAATCTGTCGATTTTCCATTTTTCGATTTGAGATTTACTCCACAGATGAATCTGCCAGGTTGAACTCTTAGTCTAAAATTTGGGGATATTTATGACGATTGTCGGGCGTTTGCGTGCGTTTTTTGGGTGAAGTCAGCGCGAGTATTGGCTTTAGTCATTACAAAAATCTGGTAGCGGGCGGTCGATCGACAGGCAATGTCCTAAGATAGAGACAAAAGCCTAAAAGTTGAGACGGCCCGCATTCAGCGGGTAAAAATAGTTCTCAACAGTAAACTAAGAGCACCTAAATTAACTCAAAGCGAATGGATTTTGGTATCTCGTTTCTCTCCAACAACCTAATGCTGCCGATCCTAGATTTTTTCTACGGGATCGTGCCAAGCTACGGTTTAGCGATCGTAGCTCTGACGCTCGTGATTCGCTTTGCTCTCTATCCTCTAAATGCAGGCTCTCTTCGCAATATGCGGCGCATGAAAGTAGCGCAGCCGTTGATGAAAGAGCGAGTAGATCAAATTCAAAAACTGTATAAAGAAAATCCTGCCAAACAGCAGGAGGAAATGAGCAAAGTATACAAAGAATTTGGCAATCCTCTAGCAGGATGCTTCCCGTTGGTGCTGCAAATGCCGGTGCTGTTTGCACTGTTTGCAACGCTGAGGGGTTCGCCTTTTTCTGACGTAAATTACAGCGTCAACGTCCAAGTTTTGCCGAAAGAACAAATCGAAACTGTTCAACCGCAAGCCTTTGCTACGCCACCACAAAATATTTACGTGACGGGTACATTTCACGCTCCAGTTGTGGGCGTGATTCCAGCAGGTGACAAACTCGGAGTCGGCGATACAACCAAGGTTGAATTTAAGACCCCAGACGGTAAACCTCTCCAAGCTCTAGTGGCAGAAAATAAGAGCGAAATTGACTTTGTTCCCAGTTGGAAAGTCATCAAAGGCGAAGAATTCGTCAAGGTAGACGAACAGGGCAACATCGTGGCTTTAGCGACCGGTGAAGCCACAGTTCAAGGCACAATCCCCGGATTGGCTACCAACAAAGGATTCCTGTTTATCGAAGCTCTAGGCCGCGTGGGCGCGATCGACCCAGACGGCACAATCCACTGGGATATTTTGGTAATGATCCTCGGCTTCGGTATCAGTTTGTATATCAACCAAACTCTTTCGGGACAAGCACAAGGGCCAAACGACAATCCCCAACAGGCTACAGTCAACAAACTGACGCCAGTGATATTTTCGGGGATGTTTTTGTTCTTCCCGCTGCCCGCCGGCGTGTTGATGTATATGCTGATTGCTAACATCTTCCAAACAGTTCAATCGTTTATTTTGTCTAGAGAACCGCTGCCCGAAAATCTCCAAAAAATTGTGGACGAAGCAGAAGCGAAAACAAAAAAAGAACAGGGATTAGATGCACTTCCCTTTGAGCCGGGCCGTTCTAAGAAAAAGGCTTGATTGTTAAAATGAAAGAATCAGAAATGCAGCGCGGACAGCAATGGTTAGAAGAATTGCTAAAACTGTCCGCAATTCCCTCAACAGTGGTAAGCCAACAGCAAGATGATTGCTATTGGATGACAATAGATGAAAGCAATCTGACACCCGAACAAGTTGCTATCTTAATCGGCCCAGACGGTAATGTACTAGATGCGATTCAGTACCTCTGCAACACAGTTGCGAACATCGCTCACGAATCAGATGAACCCATTGCTTATACAGTCGAACTGAACGGCTATCGCATCCGCCGACAAGCAGAACTGCGATCGATGGCAGAGTACGCAGCAGATCAAGCGCGATCGACTGGAGGGGAAGTTGAACTCAAATCGCTGTCTTCGGCAGAACGCCGTCAAGTACACAGTTTTTTGAGCGAATGTGAGGATATAGAAACTTACAGTCAAGGCCAAGATGCCGATCGGCGTTTGGTAGTGCGACTGCGCTGACGGTAACAAGGAAAAAAGAAAAAAGGAAAAAGGAAAAAGCCAAAAAAGAGCTATTCCTTTTGACTTTTAACTTTTTACCCGCCCAAAAACAAGTACAAGCCCCGATGCCAAAAGTAGATATCCGAAAATTTTAGAATCGTGTTTAAGCTCCCAGATTCATCTGTGAAATAAATCTAAAATCTAAAATCTAAAATCTAAAATCGACTGGCTTGTGACTTGAGACGAGGATAATAAAACGGCGAAAGATGATTATGGAGACAATTTATATCCCTCACCTACTCGCAAAAACCGAGCGGAAAGAGGTCATTGATTTTGAAGAAATTATCCCCGATTTAGCAACTCTGACTCCCGTGCGGGGGCGGCTGCAAGTTACTCACAAAGGTAATTTTCTTGATGTGAAGGCGAAAGCTGAAACAATTGTGACTCTTAGCTGTCATAGATGCCTAAAACAATACAATCACCGTTTAAAAATCCAATCATCGGAAATAATTTGGCTCGAAGAAAAAGTGAGCGATCCTGATGCAAGTTCAGGAGAATTTGAAGTGGATTTAGAAGATTTAGTGGAAAATTTATCTCCCACAGGCTATTTCTCTCCGAGTGATTGGGTGTACCAACAAATGTGCTTGGAACTGCCGCACAAACAGCTATGCGATGTTGAATGTCCGGGAATAGATTTAAATGAGGATGATGCAGAAGAGACAGAAAGTTCAGAAACAGTCTCTGACAGTCGCTGGGCGTCTCTGGCGGCACTTAAACGGCAATTGCCTTAGTCAAGAGTCAGCAGTCCAGAGTCATTAGTCATTAGTCATTAGTCATTAGTCATTAGTCATTAGTCAGCAGTCAATAGTCAATAGCTAAGGGAGCATTTCAGTTTTGCTTTTACTGTCCGCGATCGGGACATTTGCTAGATGTATATAAGCTTTGCTGCGATCTTGAAGAATTCGCACTCTAACAAAAACTCTTTTTACTCTCGGAAAGAAATGCTTTCGTAGCTAACCACGAATAAGTGTGGAATAACGACGAAAAAAAACACCCGCTAACAACTAATGACTAATAACTAATAACTAATGACTAATAACTAATAACTAATAACTAATGACTAATAACTAATGACTATTTTTAGCGACGAGTTTGAACTGCTGCTACGATCGCGCTACCCCCTAATCTACATTCCCACACGGGAAGAAGAGCGCGTCGAAGTCGCGATCGCCCAATGCGCCAAAAAACAGGGTTCTCGCGCCGTCTACATCTGGGATTTTGTAGATGGCTATCAAGGCAATCCCAACGATGCGGGTTTTGGCAAGCGCAACCCGCTACAAGCTTTAGAGTTTCTGGAAAAATTGCCGGCATCCGCACCAGCAATCTTTATTTTGCGAGACTTTCAGCGCTTTTTAGAAGATGTCTCGATTTCTCGGAAGTTGCGAAATTTGGCGAGACTCCTCAAATCTGTACCCAAAAATATAGTCATCGTATCTCCGATAACTTCGATCCCGGAAGACCTCAGCGAAGTCATCACTGTTTTGGAGTTTCCTCTGCCTGCGGCTGCGGAAATCAAAATTGAGGTAGAAAGACTGTTAAGTGCTACCGGACAAAGCATAGAAGGGCGTTTCCTGGATGAAATGGTGCGCTCCTGTCAAGGATTGTCGATCGAACGAATCCGCCGAGTTTTGGCAAAGGCGATCGCCACCAGAGGCGAACTGCATCCCGACGATGCCGAACTGATTTTAGAAGAAAAACGCCAAACCATCCGCCAAACTCAAATTCTCGATTTTTACCCAGCCCGCGAAAACATCTCCGATATCGGCGGTTTGGACAATCTCAAAGAATGGCTGCTGCGGCGCGGTGGTGCTTTTTCCGATCGCGCCCGCCAATACGGTTTGCCGCATCCCAGAGGCTTGTTATTAGTCGGAATTCAAGGCACCGGCAAATCCTTAACTGCAAAGGCGATCGCTCACCACTGGCATTTGCCCTTGCTGCGGTTGGATGTCGGGCGCTTGTTTGCCGGATTAGTCGGGGAATCAGAATCGCGCACCAGACAAATGATTCAGCTAGCGGAAGCTTTGGCGCCTTGCGTGCTGTGGATTGACGAGATTGACAAAGCTTTTTCGGGATTGGATGGTAAAGGCGATTCGGGGACAACCAGCCGCGTGTTCGGAACTTTTATTACTTGGTTGGGCGAAAAAACTTCACCGGTGTTTGTCGTCGCCACGGCGAACAACATCCAGTCTTTACCGCCGGAAATGCTGAGAAAAGGCAGGTTTGACGAAATATTTTTTGTAGGTTTGCCAAGTCAGGAGGAACGGCGGGCGATTTTTGAGGTACATTTGTTGCGGTTGCGATCGCACAGCATCAAAAACTACGATCTAGAGCGCTTGGCTTACGAAACTCCAGATTTTTCAGGAGCCGAAATCGAGCAAACTTTGATTGAAGCAATGCACATTGGGTTTAGCCAAAATCGAGACTTTACCACAGATGATATTTTAGAATCAGCTAGTCAGATGGTGCCGTTAGCCCGAACAGCGAGCGAGCAAATCCAATTTTTGCAAGATTGGGCGGCGGCGGGTAAAGCTCGCCTTGCTTCGAGATACGGCAGTTTGAGCCGCCGGATTCAAGGATAGTCGATCGAAAACATTGTGCAGAAAGCATTCGGGAGCATCTTAGTTTTGCATTTATAGTGCTGTCGAGAACTCGCGTGGGTTTATAAGCACGCGAGCGGGGACGCTCGCACTACAATAAAAAATGCTTCTTGTAAAACTGAGATGCTCCCAAGCATTCGGCCTTCGCCCGAAGCTGAAATTTCCCTCCCAGCGTCTATCCCATCGAACCCAAATTTCCCCATTCGCTCTTCCTTGTTCCTTCGGTCAACTGTCAACTGTCAACCCTTCTCTTTCGCAAGCTGTCAACTGTCAACTGTCAACTGTCAACTGTCAACTCTCAACTCTCAACTGTCAACTGTCAACTGTCAACTGTCAACTGTCAACTGTCAACTGTCAACTCTTCCGCCCTATGAACAGTATATATAGCGTTTTCAAGTTTTTAGTGGGTTTTCTGCTAGCGATCGTGCTGATGGCAGGCGCTAGCGTGGCGGCTGCACTTTACTTTGCCGCTAAGCTAACTACTGTGCCCGACAGACCTGTTTTTCCCAACGACAAAACAGCAGCTCAGATTGCCGGTGCTGGGGCGAAGTCAACAGCCAAGGCCAGCCCAGTGTCTACGTCTAGCGATGCTGCGTCTGGCGATGCTGCGTCTGAGAAACCCCTGGAACCGGGAGCTTACCGAGCTCTGGTAACTCAGCCGATCGGCTTAATTCTTCGGGATAGTGGCAATCGAGACTCGAACCGGATTGGCGGTGTAGGTTACAAGGAAAAAGTTGTGGTTTTGGAAGATTCGCCGGACAAAGAGTGGCAGCGAATTCGAGTTGAGGATGGCAATCGCGAAGGTTGGGTGAAGGGTGGCAATACTGAAAAAGTTGAAGGCGAATAGCACCAAGGCTGGTGTCTACAAATTATCTGCGTTGGACTGTGTTGCTCTGCGGTTGCCCGATCGCAGATCGTATGCAATAAGTCTAAGGTTAATCTCCGCTTAAACCAACTCTAAATATCACATTCTTTTTGAAAAGTCAAGTTAAATTTATTTACGCTAAAGAATTGGTTTAAAGCCCGCCCGCCCGATCGGCAAAAATTAAAAGCAGACTATTCATTACTCGAATCCTCTTCCTTCCAGGTAGAGGTGGCCCTCAACAGTCAACAGTCAACAGTCAACAGTCAACAGTCAACTGAGAGTTATGTTAAGAAACTTAGCAAAATTTTAAGCTTAGTTGCAAATCGTAGGCTTTTGTCACCGCAGTAGAGGCAAGAATGGTAGCTTAGATAACAAGATCTAAGTTTTCAGCTTGACAGCTATCAACCATAAAAAATATGTACGACAAACGTCCAGATCGAGATTTGGCGACTGCTGCTGTAACTGCGGCTTTAGGAGCTGGAGTGGTCACTTCTTTTGCAGTCAGCAGAGGGCAAAACCCTCTGGTAGCGTTAGCAATTACTGTTTTTGCAGCCGGAGTTGCTTTGATTTGCGATCGGTTCGGTCTAATTTAACTTAATGTCCCATTTTTACCGGAAATGTGGGTCTAAAGCCCCATCGTAGAAGGACGGCTTTAATTCTCTAAATTTGTCTTGAAAGTTTCCGCTAATTGCTCTCATAACAAGCTATACTAAAACCTAGTATAGGTAGAATACCCGCTAGAACAAATGGATAACCAATTCCAAAACGATTGCCTAGGAAATAACAATACTTAGTGGATGGCGAAAACCACGATAAACATAGCCGAGATAGCCAACGCGCGCTCACTACCAGAAAAATTAAAAACTTGTTAATAAAAGTGTACCGTAGGGCATAGGTCAACAAAGAGAGAAATCTCTTAAAGCTTGGGGAGGTAAGCCCTCTGGGGTTGTCTAAGTTAGGCTCGAAACTTAGTTCTATTGAACGGGTTTTTGGTTTAAGTAATGCCGAAAGGATAGGCAATTTAAAGGTGTATCGGTGAACCAAGAATCCCCGCGCATTCATGCCGGGGAGTGTCAAAAATTAGTTAACCAATAAAATCCTCATTCTGTTTGCAACTAGCAAGGGTGGGGATTTTTAGTCGATCTTGATACTCCCCAGCCCGCTCCGGGACGGGGATTCTTGAAGAGTCCAAATGCGAACTTTCAAAGGCGAAATCAAAGCGCCTCTACTGACTCCTTCAAG
>NZ_JAEQCT010000174.1:0-7190 GCF_020738205.1 Microcoleus sp. PH2017_24_DOB_U_A | reverse complement strand
TTTACTATCAACGAATGACCATAACTCATCCATCTGAACATTCAAGCGCTTTTTTTCTTTGGGAGTCACTTCCACTTGCTTCTTAACAGCAGCCGCTTGGCTATTAACGTATCGCTGCACTGTATCTTCTGACACTTGAAGTACCCGAGCAATTCCTGCCTGAGAAATACGTTCAAGTAGCATCCGTGACATTAACTATTTTTGTTCTTCTGTAATAGGCTGACCTGCTGGATTTAAAACAAATTGACGACCACATTCTCGGCATTTATAATGAAAGTTTATGATGCCGAGTTTGACCGTTTCGACTAACTTCTTCTGAACCACAATTAGGGCAACAATGAATTTTTAATGTCAGATCATGCAATGGCAAACACTTATTTCTAATTATAACTTACTCTGATCCTTTCCTTCAGGGTACTACCGTGAAGGCGGGTTTGATGATAGAGTATCTTGGCGAACACTCAGATGAATATTGGAATGCTTTTCCAAACCTCATCGCCCAGGAAAAATTTAAAATACCAATGACTTACAGTATAACTGCTAGGAAGTTATAGCGATGGTTGTACTTGAATTAAATGCTGGTAAATCTGTATAACAATTCGGTTGCAGCGGCGAGCGAAACTTTTTTGTCTATCGTTCAAGTTAGTTGGTTGCCGCTGAACCGAACCGTTAGATAAAATTAAGATCGATCTTCTTTGGCTGGAGTGTCACTGTAACCGTGTAAACGTCTCTAGCTGACGATCTCCGATCGCCAGCAAAGATCTCAAATGGGTTCTATAGTATTCGAGGTATTTCTAAGACAACATAGTTGGCAATTTCACTGTGACGATCGATCCAATTTCCTCCCCCGACTCAATCCTAAACTCCCCATCGTGAGCTTCCACAATCCGTTTGACGATCGCCAAACCCAATCCCGTGCCACTGGCTTTGGTTGTAAAAAAAGGCTGTGTCAATCGTGGCAAAATATCGGCAGGAATTGGCGTACCATTATGAATTTGCAGACAAACGCGGTGATGTTCGGTTCGATCGAGCTTAGTGGTAATAACATCGCCGATATCTATTGCTTCGCAGGCATTAACGATCAAATTAATGATTACTTGCTTGAATTTATCTCGATCGACCAACACATAAATCGGTTCGATCGGGATAAATTCAAGCTGTTTTCCCAAAGCCGCAGGGATAGTTTGTAAGGTACTTAACGTTTCTAAGATGAAGCTATTTAGTTCCAGTCGAGATCGATCGAGTGTCTGGGGTTTGGAATAGAGTAAAATCTGGCTCAATAAGCGTTGCAGTCGATCGGCTTCGTCTAATGAGAGAGCTAGATACTCTTGAAATCGCTCGGAGAGTTGGAGTTTTTTAAAGGCATTTAAGCCCATCAAAATCGTAGTGAGAGGATTTCGTACCTCATGGACGATCGTGGCGGCTAGTTCGCCAATTTCGGCTAGTCTAGCTAACGCTTTTTCGGCTTGTTTAAGTAGAGTAATATCAGCCGCTACCGCTAATAAGCATGGTTCGTCCTCCAAGTAGATCGCCTCGGCAGAAAACAACGTCGGGAAAATCTCCCCCGATTTACGGCGAAACGAGATCTCTAGATTGCTGACGGTACCTTGTTGCTGCAACTGTTGGGCGATCGCGATTCGATCGGCTGGATTTGCCCACACCCCCAGTTCCAGGGTACTGCGTCCGAGCATTTCCTCGCGGTGATATCCCAGCATCCGCAAGCAACTATCATTGATTTCGATGTAGCAACCATCGTTGAGGGTGCTAATGGCGATCGCATCTGGAGAGGAGCGAAACGCTGTCGAGAACTTGGTTTCCGAAACTCGCAGGGCATCTTCTACTTGCAGACGTTCCATCTCCGCTGCCGCCCGTGCTGCAAAAATCTCTAGAATTGCCTGCGTGCGCTCGTTAGATTCCATCTCCTTGTCATCTAGTACCGCCAAATGTCCCAACAGATCGCCCATCGAAGTCAATAATGGAATGCCAGCATAACTCTGTGCTTCCATTGCCTCCAATTCATCCTTTTCTTCAGGAAATAAGCTCTGGATCTGGGCGGGGAAACACTGATAGCTATTACTACCAATAATCCGCTCGCAGGGCGTACCGTGCAGAGCGTACTCGAACTCGTTGCCAAATTCATTTCCCTGCCAAAAGGCAAAACTCCGCACGCGAGTAGGTGGCGCATCCATACACTCGCTGATAAAGGCATAGCGGACATCGAGAGCTTGGGCGAGGGAACGGACAAGCGATCGAAAGAAGTCTACACCAGTTGCGGAAACGGTACCTTCAACGATCGATCTGAGGATTTGCTCGGATTTTTGGCGTTCTAAGATTTCGGATTGAAGTCTGTCGTTCGTTTGTGTCAATTCGATCGTGCGTTGCTGTACGCGCAATTCTAGTTGGTTATAGAGTTGGGCATTATCGAGAGAAATTGCTGCTTGAGTAGACAGAAACTGGATAACTTCTAATCGTTGGGGGGTAAAAATATCTGTCGTTAAATTATTTTCTAGATATAAAATACCCGCACGTTTACCCTGGTAAATCAGTGGGGTACAAAGGATTGATTTCGGCTGACGAGCGCGAATATAGGCATCTCGATCGAATCTAGAGTCTGTTACGGCTCGATTGAGAACGATGCTTTCCTGAGTGCTTGCAACATAATTGACGATCGCCAGCGAAACTAAATTTTTACCAGCTTCACTATCGAGGAGAATCGCTGGTAAAATCGATACGTTTTGGGGTTCGACAATTGCGGCAATTTCTAGTTCGCCATTACTTTGCAAGAGCAAACAGCCGCGCTGTGCGCCAGAGTTTTCGATCGCGATTGTCATCAATTTTGCTAACAATTTATCTAGCACAATTTCCCCAGCAAGTGCTTGAGATGCTTTCATTAGTGCTGCTAGATCGAGTGCTGCCGATCCGGTAGTGTTACTGGTAGAAGCAAGGTGATTCTTAGTAATAGTTGAAATTTTGTCTAGTTCGGTAACTTTTTCTGCTGTACTGCTAGTTCGATCGATTCGATCCACACACGCTTGCAAATCCACCAAAATAGCATCGGTAGTTTGATAGCGATCTGCGGCATTTTTTGCCATCAACTTCATCACTAAATCGGACAGTGGCAGGGGAATTGCTGGATCGATTTGATGGAGTGGGAGTGGCTCTCTGGCAAGATGACAGTGGACGAGTTCTAACGCATCCGTCGTTTCAAATGGCAGTCGATAGCTTAATAATTCATAAAATGTCACACCTAATGAATAGAAGTCAGTTCGATAATCGATCGATCGATTCATTCGCCCTGTCTGCTCTGGGGAAATATACGCAAGAGTGCCTTCGAGCAAATTGGGATCGCGAACTAGGGGATTTTCTGGCGATAGTATGGTAGCGAGTCCAAAATCAACGATCTTCACCTGTCCCGTGGTGGGATTGAAGACGATATTAGATGGATTAATATCCTTGTGGATGATGTTGTGCTGATGAATTTCTCCTAAGATTGATGTTAGCCTAATTGCTAAATTCAGAAATCCTACTAGGTTAAATGTTCGATCGACCAGCCATATTGGAAGAGATTTTCCACCGAAATCTTCGAGGACGATGACAGAATTTTCTGGATAAGTTTCTAGAGCGTAAGCTGTAACTACACCTTGAATATTTAAGCTTCGCAAAATATCGTATTCCAACTGGAATCGATCGATCTCTTGGGGTGACTGAGATTCTCGATTCGATATTTTGAGGATGACAGGCACGAGATCCGTACAGCGTCGCGCTCGGTACAGCACCGATCTAGAGCTTTCGTAGAATTTCTCAATCGCTTGGTAGCCAGGAAAGTCAATCATGGTGCTTGCTAAATTCCTTTGAATCCCATTTTGGATTCGATCGATTGTTCGAGATCGACAGCACCGACTCGTTGCCGACAATTGGCTTGCCGTTTAATGCCTACCTGACTCAAAAATACACCCATTGACACTCCCCGTCCTATAAGGACGGGGATTCTTTCGTCACCGGGAGCGCAACCGCTTTACCCTCGGAAAGCATCTTGACCGTATGTCCTACGGCTGCAAGTCCTCTAATTAAGACTACTTGTGCTGCTGCGACATCTCTATCTGTTTGATATCCGCAATGTCCGCATGAATGAACTCGCTCGGACAGTTCTTTCTTGTCGGTTTCTGTGAGGCAATTCGGGCAAATCTGGCTGGTTTTTCTAGCATCTACCTTGAGAAAAAATACCCCGCGCTTCAAGCAGCATTGTTCAAGAATCTGGAAGAACTGCCCCCATCCCGCATCTAAACAATGTTTGCCGAGAATACCGCGAGCCAATCCTACCAAGTTTAAATTCTCAACAAACATTGAACCTGCACTGTCGCACAACTCATGAGCTAACTTCCAATAATAATCCTTGCGGATACTCGCAATTTTTTCATGCAGATTACTCACTTTTACTTGCGCTTTTTTTCGGTTTTTTGACCCTTTTACTTTTCTTGATACTCGCTGTTGCAGCAATTTAAGCTTGCGTTGGAGCGTCTGAAAAGGTCGTGGATTTGGGTAGGTTTTCCCGCTAGAAGTTGCTAGAAAGTGAAGAATTCCGACATCAATTCCAAGGAATGAACCGTGGGGCATTGCCTGCGGTACACTGACATCCCATTGCAAGGTTAGCATTACAAACCAGCCAGAAGCTCGTCTGACGATTCTAGCTTGTTTGACTGTTGCACCGCTTGGAATGGGGCGAGATTGACGAAATTTAACACTGCCTATAACAGGCAATTTTACCGTTGAGTTTTCAATCGCCCCAACACCCATCTGCGGGAACACGAAGGAACGCATAGCCCCGACTTTTTTATAGCGGGGAAATCCGTGTCCTTGTTCCCACATACTGACAAACGCTTTTTCTAAGAGACGTAAAGTTTGTTGCAGCACCTGCGATTGAACTTGCTTTAGTTGGTGGCTGCTTTTTCGATACGCAGTTAGCGCTTTACATTGGCTTGAATAGGTCGGTCTGGGTGTATCCGCTGGAATAATGTATTCCGAGTGAAGGGAACAAGCGTCAATCCGACAACTGCGAGATTTGTACCAGTCTTTACGCTCTCTCAAAGCATAGTTGTAGACACGGCGACATTGCTCCAACCAATCCTCAAAGATGGGAACTTGTGACGTTGTTGGTTTTAGCTTAAACTCATACGCCAGATTAAACAGTTGCATCACCTCCTTGCTGCATTATACATTCCTTTTACAATCCGTCAAGACACTTTGTAAAGCCGTCCTCAAAGGACGGGGCTTTAAACCCATTTTTCTGGTAAACAGAGTTTCTCATGAGAAAATGATAAGTAATTGGTAGGATAATTTCTTGAATTTCTCAGCTAATGTTTAGATCAAAATCATTTATGGCTAGGATGTCAGCGCAATAATGATAAAATAAGAATAGTGACACTCAATTTCGGTTGAAAATACTGCACCACAAGGTTTTCCAATGCAACCGATCGATAGATTTAGAGCGAAGCTCCAGAAAATCAAGCAGCAACATTTCGATCCGGCATCGTTGCAATTTCGGCTCACCGTAGAAATCTCGCTGCTGTCAATTCTGGGCTTGAGCAGCGTCGCGGTGTGGACGAGCTGGAAAATGCAGCAGCTTTTGATTACCACACATACTCAGCAAGTGGAGTATATTGCTACTCGGTTTCCCCGCGATGTCGAACTCTATAGCGAGATGTTGCCAGTTGCCACGGGGCTGCAAAAAACGATCGATAATGTCTCGGTGCCCGGATTGGCAATTTGGGTCAAAAGTACCGATGGTAAGCAGCTTCTGGCGCAATCGAGTCAAGTGAGCGATGAAGTGATGTCGATCGCCGATATGCCGCTCAAACCCCAGGTGTACCCAGTGGGCGATCGCTATCTAATTTTGTATCGGGGGGCAGTCACAGCGCGGAACAATCCCCTGGGCAAGGTCTATATGGCACAGGATGTCACATCAGAACAAAACCAACTCATTGCCGCCATCCAGGGGCTAGCTGCCGTCTGCTGTTTGGCAACCATCGCCACCATCTTTGCGATCGCCTTGCGCATTCGCCAATCGCTTCAACCGTTGCAAGAAATAAGCCAGATTGCTGGGGCGATTTCGGCAGCAGATTTGAACAAAGCCCAGTTGCAACTCACTCAGGCTCCGAGTGAAGTCAAGGAATTGGCTCAAACTTTTAATATGATGCTGGCACGGCTGGCGGATGCTTGGGAAAATCAGCGTCAGTTCGTCGGCAATGTCTCCCATGAGTTACGCACACCGTTAACGGTGGTAGTGGGTTATTTGCAAAGCGTCCTCCGCCGCAGTACCAATTTAAACGATTACCAGCAAGAAGCCCTCTCTACAGCGGCATCAGAAGCCGAGCGCACGGTGCAACTGCTTCAGGATTTGTTGAACTTAGCGCGAGCCGATAGTGGATATGCACACTACCATCTCGAACGTTTGTCACTCAATGATGTGGTAGCAGAAATCGCCCATATGACGGAGAAATATAGCGATCGAACGATCCGTGTCGAGGCGACAGCCAGTATCGAAGCAATTGCCGATCGAGACAGGCTTCAACAGGTATTAATCAATTTAATCGATAATGCGGTGAAGTATTCAGCAGCAGAGCAACCGATTATCTTGAGTATCGATCGTTTTGACGGACAGGCAATGATTCGGGTACGCGATCGGGGGGTGGGGATTCCGCTTCAGGATCAAAGTCGGATTTTTGAACGTTTTTATCGGGTAGATGAAGCGCGGACTCGCTTGCCACAGGCTGGGATTCAAGTAGCTAGTGACGGACATGGATTGGGTTTGGCGATCGTCAAAACGTTGGTAGAAGGGATGGGTGGGAGTATCTCGGTGCGATCGAAGTTGGGTAAAGGTAGTGAGTTTACGATCGTTTTACCGACGTAAGTTTCGATTGCAAATATGTCGGTGTTTAGGCTCAGATAATGGGTTAGGAACTGTAACTTAATTTATGGACAAAGCTACCCATCCTTGACTATTTGGGTAGCTTTTTGAGCAAATTGTGGCCGCGCGAGACTATTTGCCCGTAGTTCAATTTGTTTTTGCCCCCGTGCCATTGGATTACAGATGCGGGCGTCTTGCGTCAGATAAATCTGCATTTGGACTGATTATAATTTTTTACCTGCCATGTTGACGCTCGCAGGAACTCGTATATAATACAAAGCACAAT
>NZ_JAEQCT010000173.1:0-7199 GCF_020738205.1 Microcoleus sp. PH2017_24_DOB_U_A | reverse complement strand
TTTATTCCTGTAGTTTTAGGACTGTGGACTAAAATTACCAACGTAGATGTCTAACATTGACTACTTTTGGGTAGCTTTGTCCAGGTTTTTACGAGCGGTTAATCAAAAAATCACCTTCAAACCATCCGTTAAATCGGTTACAGAATCGGCGGTCGAACTTCCTTCGGCATTCTACTATATTTCTCAGAAAGCTATCCGGGTAATACAATGAGATTGAGAAACATAGAAAACAGGGAAACCTTGTCAAACCTCACCAATAGGATGAAACTTATGCGTGTAACTACTGTTACGATTTTCAGCGTGCTCGCTCTGCTAGCTCCAGGGCTGACTAAAAAGGCAAATGCAGCCTTCGAGTCTAAACCCTTTGTGCAGGAACAGTACCGCAGAGACTTTACAGCTCCCGCCGATCCGGGTGCGTCAGTACAGCCCGAAGCAACTACCCAAGGAGATATGTTTAACAAGCCTTTTTATGCAGGAGAGCAAAAGCCTGTGAGAAAGGAAAAAACTATCTCCGCAGGAGCAGACGGCCCAGAAGTTGCCGCCATACAGCAGCGGTTGCTGGTTCACGGTTTCGCGATCGGGACGATCGACGGTTCCTATGGTTCTCGCACCACATCCGCTGTCAGTGCCTTTCAGCAGTCTAAGCGGTTGAACTCCGACGGCATCGTGGACAAAGAAACTTGGACAGCTTTAGCCGCAGATCCGGCGCCAGCTTCTGAAAATTTGCAGGGGAATGCTCCCACTCAGAACAGCGATCCTGTTCCCGGCAATCCTGCAACTGCTCTGACTAAAGGTGCTGCCGGTTCCAAGGTGAAGACGCTACAGGTGCGTCTGGAAATGCAGGGTTACGATCCGGGCCCCATCGACGGCATTTTTGGCGCTCGCACTGCTACGGCTGTGAAGAAATTTCAGGAGTATAAGGGTTTGACTGCTGACGGCGTGGTTGACGAAATCACCTGGAAGGCGATCGGGCAAAACTAAGTAATGAGTTAAAAATACGGAAAATTGCTGTGCCTATAACTCAATAAACCCGGCGTGCAAAAATGACCGGGTTTTTGGATGTTGACTTATCGCTATGTTGTGTGTTATAATAATCAAATGTCAAAATGCGGATATGGCGAAATTGGCAGACGCGCCAGATTTAGGTTCTGGTTCCGAAAGGAGTGAAGGTTCAAGTCCTTTTATCCGCATCGCTTTGTAAGGAATGAGAATTAAATAACTTACAATTTTTATTCTTCTTGTGGGATGGGCGTCCCGCCCGTCCTTTATGGACGGGCGGGACGCCCATCCCACAAATATGTGTAAATTATTTAATTCGCGATCCTAAGACTTATGGCTATGCCATTGAGGAGTCTCGATCGATCCTCGATTAACCGGTTTTTGCTCACAAGGAAAGGCGATCGTCTCTTTCTTCAATCAGAACACCTATCCTCGCCGCCTTTAGTCTTCCATTGGTCTGATTCAACCTCCCCCGCCGGATTCGCTTGATTTTCCATTACATTAAATCTGCATTACTTTCTGTGGTCGATTGTATGCGATTACGTGCGGGTTACACTCCGTTACAATCCCAGAAACCTTGCAAACAAGGAGTTTCGAGATTGTACAAACACATAAAAATAAAGGCGGCACCCAGATTTGAACTGGGGGTGGAGGTTTTGCAGACCTCTGCCTTACCACTTGGCTATGCCGCCGTTACGTCTGAAAATTGACGTTATACGATAATACACTAAATCCTGATTATTTCAACATATCTCTCAAAAATTTCCATCGCCCAATGTTCGTTAGCGAAGCCCGCCCCTACGGGGGCTACGCCAACGAAGAGGATCGCCCCCACAACGGCATCCCAGGCTAATCTAGAAATAGCTCGATCGCCTCCGCTTTACCCGCAACAGCAGCCATGACACCAGATTCTCCCCTACTCGTCGCCCAAATCACCGACACTCACTTGTTCGCAGAGTGCGATCGACAATGGAAAGGAATCTCGACAACCCGCACCCTGCTAGCAGTTCTCGATCGCCTGCAACAGATACAGCCGCCCCCCGACTTACTGTTGCTGACAGGCGACTTATCCCAAGACGAAACACCCAAATCTTACCAGCGCCTCATCTCCCTCATCGCCCCCCTGGGAATTCCCGCCTACTGGATACCGGGAAACCACGACAACATCCCAGTCATGGCAGAAATCTTAAATCAGCCGCCGATTTCCCCTGAAAAATCCTGGATGCTAGGAAACTGGCAGTTTGTGCTGCTTTCGAGTGTGGAAGCGGGATGCGACGGCGGGCGGCTTTCCCCAGACAGCTTGCAGTGGCTGGACTCTCAACTGCAACAAACGGGCGATCGACCTGTTACGATCGCTTTGCACCATCATCCGCTGGCGATCGACTGTGAAATCATGGATGGAATGATGCTGCACAATGCCGATGAATTTTTCGCAATTGTCGATCGATACCCTCAAATCAAAATCGTCCTTTGCGGGCACATTCACCAAGAATTTCATCAACAGCGAGACGGAGTTTCCTACTTGGGCACGCCGAGTACCTGCATCCAACTGCTACCCAAAAGCCATCCGATTGTCCTCGATACTATCGGGCCCGGATTTAGATTGCTCGAATTGGCGATCGATGGTACTTGGGAAACTAAGATTGAGCGAGTAGCCACAGAACCTGCAACAACTTGATAATTTACAGTTAAGAGGTGGTGGGTAGTTGTGCGATCGACAAATCCAAGAATCCTCTACTAGGTTCGTAGTGAGGACTTCAGTCCGCATCAAATTGGTTAGTAGTGAGGACTTCAGTCCCCAGTAAAAATCATATAACTCAAGTCCAAACGAGCCAACCAATTTGATTGTGTTGCTTCAAACGCAAACAGCAAACAACAATATTCAGCAAGTTTCTGAACCCAAATTTACAAATCATAGAACATATTTTTTACTGAATTATATATCAAAACAGTATTAGCAAAAACACACTCAATTGTCAATCTATCAACAGATAGATATCTTTATTAAGGTCAACATTTTATGATAAGTATTGACCGTAAATTGCAGACATATTTAGAGCGCACCGACAACGAACAAAAATATATCTGACAACCTTACAAAACAGGAGAAACTTAATATGTCTCAAGTCAATGGCGTCATGATGCAGTATTTCCACTGGTACAACCCCGCTGATGGCAGCCTGTGGAATCAGCTAGCAGAATCTGCAAAAGATTTAGCAAAAATAGGCGTGACATCCCTGTGGTTGCCGCCCGCCTATAAAGGAACCGGCGGCGGGATGGATGTAGGTTACGGTGTTTACGACATATTCGACTTAGGTGAATTCGACCAAAAAGGATCGGTACGCACCAAATACGGCACAAAAGATGAATATTTGCGCGCGATCAAAGCTGCACAAGATGTAGGAATTCGGATTTATGCCGATGTTGTCTTCAACCACAAATTAGGTGCAGATGCAGAAGAAGAAGCCGAAGCCACACCCTTCAATCCAGACAACCGCAATGACACCGTAGGCGAATATCAAAAAATCAAAGCTTGGACACATTTTACTTTCCCAGGCCGCGACAAAAAATATTCCAGCATGGAGTGGCATTGGTGGCATTTTGACGCCATTGATTACAACGTTTACAACACAGACACCCATGCCGTTTACCTGCTCAAAGACAAAGAATTCGATCGAGGGGTAGACTTAGAAAAGGGCAACTTTGACTACCTCATGGGTTGCGATTTAGATATGGACAACCCAGAAGTCACCGGCGAATTAAAATATTGGGGCGAGTGGTATGTCGATACAACAAACGTTGATGGATTTCGCTTCGATGCCGTCAAACACGTAGCAGCAGAATTTTTCCAAGAATGGTTGGAACACGTCCGCAACTATGCCAAACGCGACCTATTTGCCGTCGGTGAATATTGGTCTTACGAAGTGGAAGCTTTGCACTACTTCATCCAAGCAACGGATGGTAAAGTATCGTTATTTGACGCGCCCCTCCACTACAACTTCCACGCTGCTAGCAAAGCTGGCAATAGCTACGACTTGCGTACCATTTTTGACAACACCCTGGTAAAAGACCAACCAACCCTCGCGGTTACTTTGGTTGACAACCACGATTCCCAACCTTTGCAATCCCTAGAATCAGTTGTCGAGGCTTGGTTTAAACCCTTAGCTTACGCTTTAATCCTGCTGCGTAGCGAAGGATATCCGTGCATTTTTTACCCAGATTATTACGGCGCAAACTATAAGGACACAGCAAATGATGGCAACGAATACGAGATTTGGTTAGACAAACATCAAGGGATTCTCGATCAATTCTTGTTCGCACGCCAAACTTATTCCTACGGGAATCAGTACGATTACTTCGACCACGCCAACACGATTGGCTGGACGCGACTCGGAGATGAAGAACATCCGGGCGGTATGGCTGTGGTACTGAGTAATGGAGGCGATGGCACTAAGTTTATGGAAGTCGGACATCCAAATCAAACTTATATTGACATCACCGAACACATCAAAGAACCGATCGCAACTAATGACGATGGTTGGGCTGATTTTAGGTGCAACGCCGGTTCAGTTTCTGTCTGGGTTCCTCAGCCCTAAGCATGACCTAAATCTTGACGGCATCCTCTATCTGAAGTAGGGTGCGCGCTGCGCACCTTACGGCTACGATCGTCCTATCCAACCATTTTTTACTTGGCTATTTCTGATTTTTGCTGATTAAAGCCTGTTCGTAGTGAGGACTTCAGTCCTCTCTTTCTAATCTTACTTTATAGGCGATCGCGCCACTAAATTATTTAAATAAAAAATTATGAAACTTGCAGAAAAAGTTGCCGTAATTACGGGCGGCGGGTCGGGCATTGGACGTGCAGCAGGAATATTAATCGCCCAAGAAGGCGCAAAAGTTGCAATTATCGATCGCATTTTAGAAACAGCACAAGAAACCGTCCGCGAGTTGGTCAATCAAGGAGGTTGCGGGCTGGCGATTGCCGCAGATGTGGCTGATTCTAAGCATATGCAACAGGCATTTGAAACAATTTTTGACGAATATCAAAGAATTGATATTGTGTTCGCAAATGCGGGGATTAATGGTGTCTGGTCGCCGATAGAAGAGATAGAACCGGATGAATGGGATCGGACAATTAACATCAACCTCACAGGAACTTTTTTGACGGTTAAGTATGCTGTTCCTTATCTCAAAAAACAAGGAGGTTCCATCGTCATTACATCATCGATTAACGGCACCAGAAGTTTCAGGAAAGTTGGCGCTACAGCTTACGCTTGCAGCAAAGCAGCGCAGGTAGCTTTTGCAAAAATGCTGGCGCTAGAACTTGCACCCAGCCACATCAGAGTCAATGTGATATGTCCGGGTGGAGTGCTGACTGCGATCGATCAAAGTACCGTTAAGCGCCATCTCGATCGCATCCTAGTCCCGGCTGATTGTATTAAAGATGTGATTCCGTTGACTGATAATACCGCAGGTTCCAGCGAAGAAATCGCTCAATTAGTTTTATTTTTGGTGTCCGATGCCTCCAGCTTTATCACAGGTACTGAAGTCTGGATTGATGGCGGCGGTTCTTTGATTTAAAATCTGATATTATGCAAGTTTATAGGACTTACACATGGGTATCGAGAAACCGGGTTTCTTCCCTAATTCCTCGCTACTAAACCCTAATTTTTCTAAGAAACCCGGTTTCTAACCCGCCGCGCGCAATTCATATTTGATAAATATTCCCCCCAATTCTCCATTGTTTGACAGCAGTTTGCAATCTCTGCGGTAGCCAGTTATCGTACTGAGGATAAACAGGCAAACGCTGCACGAGTTGCCATTCGGCTGCTGCTAAAATTTCTGTTAAAGTTTGGTGTTGCAGGTGAGGATAATCTGGATTAACTTCATCCAGTGGCCCAATTCCACCTAAATCTCTCGCACCTGCTTCTAAACAAGCTAGCAATATTTGGGGCTGTGCAACTAAATTCGGCGGAATTTGTAGGGCGATTTCAGATGGTAAAATGCTGCGGGCGATCGCAATTACTTGTGGCATTTTTGTAGCATCAAAAACTTCGCCGTCCCAACTTTGCTTGTTTCCCGGACTGTGAGGCTGCAAAATAACTTCTTGAATGTGATTGTAGCGCGAATGAATCCGGGCGATCGCCTCCAACGTCTCAATCCAATCCGCCTCAGCTTCCCCAATTCCCAACAGCAAACCAGTGGTAAACGGAATCTGCAATTCCCCAGCCCATTCTAACTGTTGCAGCCGCAGCGCCGGCACTTTACTCGGTGCGTGTCGGTGAACCGTTTTTAACAAATTGGGGGACAACTGTTCTACCATGAGCCCCATCGAGACATTCACCTGTTTTAACTGTGCCATCTCCTCAAAGCTGAGCGGCCCCACATTAGTATGCGGTAAAAATCCGAGACTAAGTGCCAGTTCGCACAAATCGTAAATCCGCTGAAACCAGGCTTTGCGCCGTTGACTCTGGGGATGTACCTCGCCGCTGAGGATCAGAATTTCAATTACACCTTGAGGAAGCAGCAATTTGAGCTGTTTTTCGGCTTCTGTGAGTGTCAGCCAAGGACTTTGCAGCGGTTCGGCCCGAAAATTGCAATAGGTGCAGCGATTGTAACACTCGTAGGTGGGAACCAACGTATAGGCAGGGCTGTAGGTGACGGTGCGGGACATTCCTTGGGATTTTTATCGATCGGACTTACGCAATAACATATATATCTCACTGGGAGTTTTGCGGTTGGCGATCGCGCTCCTTCATTTATCTTAACACTCACGCCAGTCCCGAATCTCGTTATCAGCTAAATTATGAGCATTTTTTTCTTGGTGCGATCGCCATCCCATTCCTTTCTCAGCCATTAAACCCTTGTATAGCAAGCTTTACAGCTATATATTAATTATACTTATAATACTTATAAGAAAAACTGTGCTTAATACCCCTTTACAAACCGAAATAAAAGCTTTATGTTTATTTACATGGCGGAACACAAAGCCGTCACGAACATTGAAAACCAAATAAAGCAATCATAAAACCATGACAGCTACTTTACAGCAGCGCGAAAGCGCTAACCTGTGGTCGCAATTCTGCAACTGGGTCACCAGCACCGACAACCGCATTTATGTAGGTTGGTTCGGAGTCTTGATGATTCCTACCTTGCTGACTGCAACAATCTGTTACGTAATCGCCTTCATCGCTGCTCCT
>NZ_JAEQCT010000043.1:0-58541 GCF_020738205.1 Microcoleus sp. PH2017_24_DOB_U_A | reverse complement strand
CGTAAGCCAAGAACATCGGGAGCCGGATGCGGTGAAAATCGCACGTCCGGTTCTAACTGAGAGGGGCGGGGAATAATATCCCCCCTCGACTCAACCAGACACGCTCGCTTGGTCGCGAGCAAGTCTCGAAGCCAGCTATTCTGACCAGCCTAAGTCTTAACTGACTACGTTATTTAGGTCACGACACCCTGTGGATGCGAAGCTAGTCCCCTGCTCTGTCGTTTGCAATTAAACAGTTCTAAAGTCACTGGAACAGTGTTGCAAGCCCAACAAGCCCTGATAACATTGGCGAAGCTAACATTACCCCGTAAGGGAGACCCAACAAAGGCAACCATTATGCGTACAGGATTGTGAAGCTTGAAATGGTAATTGTCCCATTGAAAGTACATTACAAAAGTACACCTAGTCAAACAATCCCAAGGCGGTAATGGAAAAATTCAAGGCGGTTTCAACCGCCTGGTCGTTTTCCTCTCAGGTCTAAAGACTCTGAGTTTCCCACTTACCGAGCTTTTTTATGAGCGCCAGCAATTCAACAGAAGAAATCAAGTTCGGAACCGATGGGTGGCGGGGACTGATTGCCCATGACTTTACTTTTGCCAACGTGCGAAAAGTCACCCGGGCGATCGCCAGCTACCTCGAAACCGCTTACACCAAAGACCGTCCAGTGCTAGTATCCTACGATACCCGCTTTTTGGCAGACGAGTTCGCCCGCACATCGGCGGAAGTCTTGGCAGATTTGGGATGGACGGTGATGGTAGTCGATCGAGATTGTCCGACACCAGTTATCGCCTACAGCGCCAAGCATCTCAACTCCGCAGGAGCCCTGATGTTCACGGCTTCGCACAATCCCGCACCTTACTGCGGCATCAAATACATCCCCGACTACGCAGGGCCGGCAACCCCGGAAATTACGGATACCATTGTGGCAAATATTACTGGTGCTTCTGATGCCCCAGCCATAGGCAGCCACAACGATAAAATCTCCACTTTTGACCCGAAACCTGAATATCTGAAGTTTCTTTATACTTTGATTGATGTGGAGCGGATTCGCTCTGCTAAGTTGAAGGTGAAGTACGACGCTCTTTATTCGACTTCTCGCGGCTATCTCGACGGTGTTTTGGAACACTGCGGCTGCGATGTGGAAAGTTTTCACACCTACCGCGACGTGCTGTTTGGGGGCGGAATGCCTGAACCCAAGGGCGAACAGTTAGTCGAGTTGGTGGAAGCTGTTAAGAAGGATTCAGCCGATTTAGGTTTGGCTACGGATGGCGATAGCGATCGCTTTGGTATTGTTGATGAGTTGGGTAATGTCTTGACTCCGAATACCGTGTTGTTGCTGTTGGCGCGTCACTTGGTTAAGAATAAAGGCTTGACTGGGGCGATCGTCCGTACCGTCGCAACTACCCATTTGCTAGATAATATGGCCGCCAAATACGGTTTAACAATCTACGAAACCGCAGTCGGCTTTAAATACATCGGCGAAAAGATGCGAGAAACAGCCGTGCTCATCGGTGGCGAAGAGTCTGGCGGTTTGAGCGTTTTGGGTCACATCCCCGAAAAAGATGGGATTTTGGCTGATATGCTAGTTGCTGAGGCGATCGCCTACGAAGGCAAACCGCTATCTCAGCTAGTAGAAGAAGCCATCAAAGAAGCCGACGGCCCCCTGTACAACAAACGCTTGGACTTACACCTAGAAGAAGCGCACAAAGCAGCCGTTTTGGACTCTTTTACCAAGAATCCACCCACGGAAATAGCGGGTATTGGCGTTAAGGAAATCGGCCGCAAAGACGGAATTAAACTGTATCTTGAAGACGGCGGTTGGGTATTGCTGCGGCCTTCGGGAACGGAACCTTTGATGCGCGTTTACATGGAAACCAACTCTGTGGAAAAAGAAACCAAAGTTGCCGAGTACATGGAAAAGGTAATTGCCAAGTTAGAACCTGCTTAAGTTTCAATTTATCCTAATGCGGGGTTTTTCTCCTAAGCTTTGAGATTGTAGGGTGCGCGCCGCGCACCTTACGTATTTTTGATAGATCTTGCCAAGCTTATGAACATTATATATCTGGTATTACTTCGTTTCCAATTACTTAAATTATCTGCGTCGCATCTGTGTTTATCCGTCTGACATCTGCGGTTTCTGTACCAATCAAAGACTTATGCAATCGGTATATTAATCATCAATACTTGTCCGCCACCATTGACAAACAAATCAAAATTATCAGTATTCGATCGCACTTTAAAATCTTTCCATCAAATCTTTTTCTTGGGAATAAACATCTCGTAGCTGTTGCAGCCCTGAAGCAGAAATCACCGATTTAAGTTTAGCTACCAACATTCCCCACTCCAGCAAGCTGTCAACTGACACAGCCTCTTTGAACTTGTGCGTATAGAATTTAGTCCAAAATCCCGGTGCTAGCTTGCTTTTCCAGCGTTTGTACCATCTGCCAAAATCTTGAGGGGAAGGCGGATTGACTCGTAAGATTGGGGGAAAATCGGCGTAGCTGACAAACCGGCTGATGCCTTTGGCGTGGACATACACCATGTAGCGGCAGCATTCGATCCGGTAAATGTCGTCTGTTGAGATGTTGAACAGCAGTGCTACTGTGTCTTCTGTGACGAATCTCGCCAGCGGATGCAGGATTGGAGATTTGTGAATTATCTTGGATTCTGCGATCGTCCGCGATTTTGCCGGAGTTTCTGATATCATGGCTAGTATACCTCTGGATATGGTTAGTAGACTTCTGGATATGGCAAATGCGCTTTTGATAGAAAGAAATAATCTGTCTAGATTGAGTTTTTAAGACGATCGCCCTTTAGTTTTCGAGGCCGGGGGGCGATCGCTCTTTACATATACAATTATACGACGCAATTGCATCAACTGTCAAGCATGGGTTTAGTCAGGCTAAAAATTCGGGAACTAGCTGCTGAGAAGGGCTGGACGCTTAAGGAAGTATCCGATCGTTCTGGGGTAATTTATAGCACCGTCAGAAGCTATGCTCGTCGTCCTGAAATGGCAATGGTTGACTTTACTTGCCTGCGGAGGTTAGCTCGAACTTTTGATGTGATGATTGAGGATTTGGTTGAGGTTTTGGAGGAATAGGGCGGCTTTTTAGATATCTAATATTCAACGACAGCAGATTTTCGGCTTGGGATTCTACTCAGGCAATTTGAAGAATGCTAGGTTCCGGGATGGGCGAACCTTCTTCCTGCCAAGCTTCTAGATACATTTCGATCACTTCTTCGCCATGTCGGATAGCTGCTTCGCGGGTTTCACCGTGTGTACAGGGCATAATCACGCGATCGGCAAATTCTGGAATCGTCACTAAGAAAAGTTGATCTTCGTCAGACCATTGGACGATCGTACTGTATCGATTCATCGCCATTTATTTTAATTTTTCCTTTCCTCATTCTCGCAGTTCTTCGTCGGTCGATCGCATATTCAAAAATTTTCCCGCCAATATTTTTCGTATACATAAGCATCTCGCAGTTGCTGCAATGCTATTGCTGAAAACAGGGATTTCACTACAGCTACCAAGAGACCCCATGCAAGCTGTTTATCCGCAGTAATAGCGTTTTTGAATTGATGGGTGTAAAACTGTGTCCAAAAATTAGGTGCTTTTTTGCCTTTCCAGCGTTTGTACCATCTGCCAAAGTCTGGAAGTTTCGGCAATTCTACTCCTAAAATTGGTGGAAAATCAGCATAGCTGACAAACCGGCTGATGCCTTTGGCGTGGACGTAGACCATGTAGCGACAGCATTCGATGCGGTAAATCTGGTCTGTTGAGATATTGAACAGCAGTGCAACTGTTTCTTCGGTGACAAATCTTGCCAAGGGGTGAAGGACTGGGGACTTGTGGAGAATTTTTGAGCAGGCGAGGGTGCTTGATTTTAGCTGGAATGCTGCTATCATGATGGATAACTTAGACAGTTGATACCTGTCTAGATAAGTTTTAAAGGCGATCGCCGCTAAGTTGTCAAGACCGGGGGCGATCGCCTTTTTGTATTTTTTACACTATAGCATGATTAACTATGATTAGTCAAACATTATCATACTTAATCTGACTTAGGATGCTAACATCAAGAAAAGTTATTAATAGTTGATTATTCTTCGTGGCAAAAACTAATACGGCGATCGCGGTCAGTTCCGTGATTAAGGAAGTCATTCAAAAACAAGCCCAAGCGACCAGACTCACCCAGAAGGAAGTCGTGTACTTGGGAATGCTGGCAATTGATGCACTCGACAAGGAAAGTCGCCAAGAGTTGGCGGACAAGGTGCATCAGATGCAAGTTAATGGTGAGATTTGAGGGGTTCAGAGCGATCAAACTTCTCAAAACTTCAAGAACTGGCGAGCTTAGCTTTTTGATTGCTTGTATGCTCTTAGCCAATTTAAGCCCCGCTTAGCACCTAGTTTTTTCTGCATATCTTCCAGAGAACTGTAAACACGCCGATCGCGGATCAGCTTTGCGTATCCATCTTTAACTCCAGGGATTGAGGTAAGGTCAGATTTTGGATTGTTAATAAAATCCAAGAAATCTGTAATATCTTGAGGCTCAACAACCCTTTCATTCAACTTTGACTGCAAAAGTGCTTGTTCAATAGCCTTTTCTGCTTCTGGTTGTTTAGCTGCAATTAGAAATACCCAAATTCGCTCAAGCTCTGCTTCAACTGCTGCTTCATAGATTGGTAGCCCAGTTAGCAAGTGGTATTTGTCTTCCTCATCAGTAATACAAACGATTGGCAGGGCCAAGTTAAATTCCCACACCTTTAAGCTTTCGGAAACTTTTTTTAAATCAGACTTTGAAATTCCAGATTTTTCTTGAGAAACCTTTATCTGATTTAAAACAACAAGGCTAGGCTGACTCTCAATACCCGTATAAAATTTGACCATTTCTACATTCCTACTGAACTTTCAATCTGATTTATTCTTGTCATTATCTGTTGGGTTAATGCTGAGAATTGCGTTGCAACTTCGGCTGCTCCTTTATTATGTTCAGCAAACAAAGAGATAGGCTGACGTACTTGAGATGCTTGACCAACAGCAGCAGCTCTCTTTATTTCTTGCAGAATCGTGAGTCCCTGAAATCTTTGCTGTACTGACTGCTTAATTGTAGTATGGATTTTCACATTTTTTTCTGTCATCATTGGTACAATTCCCAGAATTACTCCCCGCTTTCCCATTTCCTCTTGAACTTCTTTAGCTCGGCTAATTGGGGTTCTGATGCCATAGACTGAAAGATATTCCATCTGGGATGGGATAACCACATATTGAGCTGCATAGAGTCCATTGCTAGTGATCGTAGTAGCGCTTGGCGGTGTGTCTATAAGTACATAATCATAATCATTAGCTATACCGGATTGTTGCAAAGCCTTATTTAATCGCTTTTCACGAATACCGATTAAGTTGGCGAGAGCAGAATCTTTGGTTTTATAGCTACTGGGTAAAACATCAATTTTCCCAGAACAGCCTGTTTTACTAAAAACTTTATTAATAGGGGAACTCTTGATATATTCTTTGTACTTAAAACTTGGGGTGTCATAGTCTTTCAAAAACTCTATAACTTCTTTTCTATCCAGAAAAGAATCCAAAACTGTGTCAAATTCTGCTAAGGTAGAAGCTTTGTCAAACTCATCAGCTTTGTTGACCCCCAAGGATAGGCTAGCATGGGCTTGATCGTCTAAGTCAATAACTAAAACTCTGTTACCTAATTTTGCCAGCTCATAGGCAATGTTGACAACCAAAGTAGTTTTACCAACCCCGCCCTTGGATGTATGAATTGCAATTGTACGCATTTTAACTATATCCAAAAAAAATCTAACGAAATTTGCTACTGGTTGAACTTGTTCTGGGTTTTCTATATTGTGCTTACACTTTAGTGTCGCACTCCCTTGTGTATATTCGTAAATCTCAACTGAAAATGGGTCAATCAGTATCCCAAATCTTGTACGAGAGTATTTCAGATATTTTTCTAATTGAATGCGAGCTTCCGCATTAAGTTTGGTTTTAGCCGTCTTAATTTCAACCAGAAAGTTAATATACCTACTCAAATCTTCAACTAAGAAATCAACCTCTTTTTGAGTCGAAACTATCTGACCATTGGTAGTCAGCCTGGGTACTTTAACCTTAAACTCTGGAATCCAGTGAGAATAACTACTCTTGCGAGGCAAACCCGCCATCTCCAGCATTGTCTGAACCAGATGCAGAGACACATAAGCCTCATTATTCCAGTCAGAAGACAGTTGAACCATGTTGAAAACTCAGGCTTTTCTCTATTATTACCCAAAATGAGGTTTAGAGGATCGATCGCACTTTTATTCCTGCTTGACAGACTCAGCCAACCGCTTCGCATTCTCCCGCCGATGAACATTAATCGGACTATTGCGAATATCAGCTTCTACCATTGCAATTAGTTCATCTAGTGTTTGAGTCCAAGCTTCCAGCATTCGGTTGCTGTCTCGAAGCATGGCGACAGTGTTCTTAACTTTTTCCGGTTCGGGAAGTTGTCTTTGCTCACTCATAGTATGTTCCAATCCCTTTTAGCTTCTTCAACACTTGCCAATGACGCATCAAGCGCTACTTGTCCTTGCTCAATGCTGCGATACAGTAAATCCAGCATAGCAGAGGAGGCGATCGGCTGATCCTCAGCAATCCGCAGTAACAATGTGTATAAACGAGAGTAAGGCTCTCTGAGCCGTTCTGCGGCGTTTTGAAGCTGATCTAAAACCGTAGCAGTTGCTTCGATCTCGCCATACTGCTCAAAGATGGCAAATTCTGCTGATTTGGCTTCGTCAATTCCTGCTAAAAGTCGCTGTTGCAAATTCAAGATATTAGCAATTGTTTCCTGGGCTAACTTCGCCATAAAAAAATACTCTTCACTCTCAACATTTAACAAACATATAGCAACCGCCAGGATGGTTAGGACGTTTTTGAATATAGTCGTGGGGTGGGGGCA
The DNA here is from genome assembly GCF_020738205.1 of Microcoleus sp. PH2017_24_DOB_U_A. Classification (NCBI taxonomy): domain Bacteria; kingdom Bacillati; phylum Cyanobacteriota; class Cyanophyceae; order Oscillatoriales; family Microcoleaceae; genus Microcoleus; species Microcoleus sp. PH2017_24_DOB_U_A. Next base: position 51,590 of record NZ_JAEQCT010000043.1, on the reverse strand, counting down.
GGTTTCGATCTTTTGTCAATCGGTGTCAAAGATTTTGGCGAACCTGCCCCTACTATACTAACGGTCTTGGCGGTTCCTATATCAAAAAAAAATCCCCCGCCCGAAGGCAGGGGATTTAATTTAATTACCTAGAAACCAGAGTTCAGAGTTATCCGAATTTCCCGGCCGTCGAGGCAATTACAAAGGCTGCGTAAGTGAAGACGTTGCCCACAGTAAAGTGAACTAAGCCAACCAAACGACCTTGGACGATCGACAAAGCAACAGGCTTGTCTTTCCAGCGAACCAAGTTGGCCAAAGGAGTGCGCTCGTGAGCCCAAACCAAGGTTTCGATCAACTCTTGCCAGTAACCTCTCCAAGAGATCAGGAACATGAAACCAGTTGCCCAAACTAGGTGTCCGAATAAGAATATCCAGGCCCAGACTGACAGGTTGTTAGTACCATACGGGTTGTAACCGTTGATCAACTGAGAAGAATACAGCCAGAGGTAATCGCGGAACCAGCCCATCAGGTAGGTAGAAGACTCATTGAACTGAGCGACGTTACCTTGCCAGATGCCTAGGTGCTTCCAGTGCCAGTAGAACGTTACCCAAGCTAGGGTGTTCAACATCCAGAAGACAGACAAGTACATCGCGTCCCAAGCAGAGACATCGCAGGTACCGCCACGGCCGGGGCCGTCGCAAGGGAAAGCATAACCGAAGTCTTTTTTGTCCGGCATCAGCTTAGAACCGCGTGCATCCAGAGCGCCCTTGACCAAAATCAAGGTGGTGGTGTGCAAGCCAAGTGCGATCGCATGGTGAACCAAGAAATCGCCAGGTCCGATCGCCAAGAACAGAGAATTTGTACTACTGTTGATTCCTTCCAACCAGCCTGGGAGCCATACGTTGCCGTAGTTTGGCCAAGCAGTCGCCGCAATGCTGTCTGGGTTAGAAAGTAGCACGTCCATGCCGTACAGAGCCTTCCCGTGAGCAGCTTGGATGAACTGTGCGAACACTGGTTCAATCAAGATTTGCTTTTCAGGAGTTCCGAAAGCGACTACAACGTCGTTGTGAACATACAAGCCGAGAGTGTGGAAGCCCAAGAACAGCGACACCCAGCTCAAGTGAGAGATAATCGCTTCTTTGTGCTGCAACACGCGATCGAGCACGTTGCCTTTATTAGCTTCAGGATCGTAGTCCCGCACCAAGAAGATAGCTCCGTGGGCGAAAGCACCGACCATGATGAAACCAGCAATGTACTGGTGGTGCGTGTACAACGCAGCCATTGTCGTATGATCCTGCGCTATGAAAGCGTAAGGAGGCATCGCGTACATATGCTGAGCGACCAAGGAGGTGATTACACCTAAAGCAGCGAGGTGAAATGCCAGTTGGAAGTGCAGCGAGTTGTTGTAGGTTTCGTAAAGGCCTTGGTGAGGCAGGTTGAACTGACCTTCACTCTTACCGCCTACCAAACCAGCTTTTGAATCCAACATCTCTTTGATGCTGTGACCGATACCGAAGTTAGTCCGGTACATATGACCGGCAACGATAAACAGAACTGCGATCGCCAAATGGTGATGAGCAATGTCTGTGAGCCACAGGGATTCTGTTTGAGGGTGGAAGCCGCCCAAGAAAGTCAGAATTGCAGTTCCAGCGCCTTCGGCAGTACCGAATACGTGGCTTGCTGCATCTGGGTTCTCGGCGTATACGCCCCAATTACCAGTGAAGAACGGAGCCAAACCAGCCGGGTGAGGAGGGGTAGACAAGAAGTTTTCCCAACCTACGTGCTGTCCGCGAGATTCGGGGATAGCAACGTGAACCATGTGACCAGTCCAGGCCAAAGAGCTGACACCGAACAAACCAGCCAAGTGGTGGTTGAGGCGAGATTCAGCATTCTTGAACCAAGACAAGCTCGGGCGGTACTTCGGCTGGAGGTGCAACCAACCTGCGAACAGCATGACAGAAGCCAACAGTAGCAAGAAGATAGCTCCTTGATACAAGTCGCCATTTGTCCGAACCCCTTGGGTGTACCACCAGTGGTAAACACCAGAGTAGGAGATGTCCACTGGGTTAGAAGCGCCCGCTTGAGTGAAAGCTTCTACTGCTGGAGCACCGAATTGAGGGTCCCAAATCGCGTGAGCGATCGGGCGGACGTTTAGAGGGTCTTTAATCCACTGTTCAAAGTTACCTTGCCATGCTACGTGGAACAGGCTGCCCGAAGTCCACAAGAAAATGATTGCTAGGTGGCCGAAGTGAGAAGCAAAAATCTTTTGGTAAAGATTTTCTTCGGTCATGCCATCGTGGCTTTCAAAGTCGTGCGCTGTGGCAATCCCGTACCAGATCCGCCGTGTGGTCGGGTCTTGGGCAAGGTCTTGGCTAAATTTTGGAAATTTCGTTGCCATAAGCCTTGATTAATCCTGAATCCTGAACGTTGAAGAGGTTCGGTTCCGAGGTTTGGATTCTGGGTTTGAGATTGCTCCCAAATCCTGAATCCAAAACCTAAAGGTAGTTTACCCTACCGAGATGATTCGCGCTAGGAAAAATGCCCACGTAGTGACAATTCCTCCTAGGAGGTAGTGAGCTACGCCCACAGCCCGACCTTGAGTAATGCTCAGAGCGCGAGGCTGAATGGAAGGAGCTACCTTGAGCTTGTTGTGAGCCCAAACAATGGACTCAATCAGTTCTTGCCAGTAGCCGCGGCCGCTGAACAGGAACATCAAGCTGAAGGCGAACACGAAGTGTCCAGCTAGGAACATCAGACCGTAGGCCGACAGTGCCGAACCGTAGGACTGAATTACTTGAGAAGCTTGCGCCCACAAGAAGTCCCGCAGCCAGCCGTTAATCGTGATCGCACTTTGTGCGAAGTTGCCGCCGGTGATGTGAGAAATTGTGCCGTCTGGCGATACTGTTCCCCACACGTCCGACTGCATTTTCCAGCTAAAGTGGAAAATCACGATCGAGATGCAGTTGTACATCCAGAACAAGCCGAGGAACACGTGATCCCAACCAGAAACTTGGCAGGTACCGCCACGGCCTGGGCCGTCGCAAGGGAACCGGAAGCCTAAGCTGCCTTTGTCAGGAACCAAGCGAGAACTGCGTGCGAACAACACGCCTTTCAAAAGAATCAGAACTGTAACGTGAATGGTGAAAGCGTGGATGTGGTGGATCATGAAATCCGCCGTACCCAACTCGATCGGCATCATCGCTATTTTGCCACCGACTGCTACTGCACCGCCGCCAAAAGCGTGGCTGACGATTTCCATAGCATTAGGCGCTGTGTTACCTGGTGCCAAAGCGTGGATATTTTGTACCCATTGGGCAAATATCGGACGCAATTGGATACCGGTATCTGAGAACAAATCTTGAGGACGACCGAAAGCTCGCATTGTATCGTTGTGAACGTACAAACCGAAGCTGTGGAAGCCTAAGAATATGCAAACCCAGTTAAGGTGAGAGATGATTGCATCTCTATGGCGGAGTACGCGGTCGAGCAAGTTATTAACGTGCTGAGCCGGATTGTAATCCCGCACCATGAAAATTGCTGCGTGAGCTGCTGCTCCAACAATCAGGAATCCGCCAATCCACATGTGGTGGGTGAACAGGGATAGCTGAGTTGGGTAGTCAGTCGCGATGTACGGATACGGAGGCATCGCGTACATATGGTGAGCCACGAGGATGCTGATAGAGCCCATCCAGGCCAAGTTCCACGACAGTTGGGCGTGCCAAGACTGCGTGAAGATTTCGTACATCCCCTTGTGGCCTTCGCCAGTGAAGGGGCCTTTGTGAGCTTCCAAAACTTCTTTGAAGCTGTGGCCAATGCCCCAGTTAGTACGGTAGAAGTGTCCGGCGATGATGAACAACACTGCCAACGCTAAGTGATGGTGTGCTGTATCGCTCAGCCACAAACCGCCTGTGGTGGGGTTCAGACCACCTTTGAAAGTCAGGAAGTCGCTGTAGGCGCCCCAGTTGAGGGTGAAGAAGGGCGTTAAACCTTGAGCAAAGCTGGGGTAGATGTCAGCCATCAAGGCTGAGTTGAAAAGCCACTCGTGTGGCAGTGGGATATCGGCAACTGTTTTAATCAGTTTGCCACCTACTGTCAACGGTGAGCCTGCATCGATCGCGTCCATGCAAGCGTTGATCGGCAGAGCAACGTGAATTTGTTGTCCTGCAAAGCCCAAGCATCCGCAGCCTAGCAAACCTGCCAAGTGGTGGTTCATCATCGATTCTACGTTCTGAAACCATTCCAGTTTCGGAGCGCGGACGTGATAGTGGAACCAACCGGCAAATAGCATCAGGGCTGCCATTACCAAGGCGCCGATCGCAGTGCAATATAGCTGGTATGAGTTAGTGATGCCGTTGGCGCGCCACAGTTGGAACAAACCAGAGGTGATCTGAATCCCGTGAAAGCCGCCGCCTACATCTGCATTTAAAATTTCTTGACCAAAAATCGGCCAAACCACTTGAGCGCTGGGCTTGATGGCTGTAGGATCTGTCAGCCAAGCTTCGTAGTTGGAGAATTTAGCGCCGTGGAAATATGCGCCGCTCAACCATACGAAAATTACTGCCAAGTGGCCGAAGTGAGCGCTAAAGATTTTGCGCGAAACGTCTTCTAAATCACTTGTATGACTGTCGAAGTCGTGAGCGTTAGCGTGGAGGTTCCAAATCCAAGTGGTGGTTTTTGGCCCCTTAGCTAGAGTGCGATCGAAATGACCTGGTTTTGACCACTTCTCGAAGGAAGTTGGAACCGGATCTTTATCGACTACTACTCTAACTTTTACCTCTCGCTCTGGAGGACTAATGGTCATGAAGACTCTCCTCTCGATAAGACAAGGAACGAGAACTGAATACTGTATCTGACACTCCCCACGCTTAATTAGGCGGGGGATTCTCGGTTCCCCGAAACAGCTTGCACTTCGCTCTTTCCAGAGTTACACGCAGGTCGATCGTCTCCCCAAGCATTTTGCTTCTTTGTAAAGAAGCCAGTTCCCCAGTGTCGCTAACAATGTCCCTGGGTACTGCCAACTCTTCTCGCCAGAGCTGCCGATCGCCTCCTGGATTTAGGTTTGATGCGGCTGCTCCTTTTGAGGGAGTTTTATGAATTATAAGCCTGCTAGAGAAGTATTAATCGCTTGTTAACAATACTTAAAAAAGCCTCAATTCTTGATGCAATTACCCCCTTTAATTTCCACAGCCCCTCAAAAAAGTCAAGGGGTATTGCCATTAAGTTTACAAAACTCAAAGATAAAGCAATTGAGGAATACTCATTTATAGAGAGATGTTTAAGAAAATGGCTGGGGCAGTTATTAGTGGGATCGGATTGGTTGCCGGCACAGCCTGAATCCGCGACACAGGGGGCCCCCCAATTGCCGATCGGCAATTCGGCAATACTAAATTCAGTTTTGGGCTATAGTTCCCTATGAGAAGGCTTCTAGGAGTATAGTTGCGTGATTGGCATCAATTGGCAGAGAACGGTTGCAGGCAGGCTGCTGGCATTGTTTGCAGCAGCAGTATTGATTTTGGGTGTAGCAAGTTGTGGCGCGGGCCATCCCTCCATGCCCAAATCAGGAAACAAGAGCGGCTCAGCTACCGCCGAGGTAAACAGAATCTCAGAGGTTTCTCCCCCAGAAGCCATTCAACAACTGCGTCAGGCTCTAGAAATTTACCAGCCTCAAATAAGTATTTTGAATCCAAAACCTGACGAAGTGCTTCAGGATATAAATGTGTCTGTTAAGTTCCAAGTCAAGGACTTCCCCATTTTCAAAGAAGCAAACTTGGGTTTGGGGCCCCACCTGCAAGTTTTATTAGACAACCAACCTTATGCAGCAGTTTACGACATCAACCAAACTTTAACGCTCTCCAACTTAGAACCCGGAACCCATACCCTGCGGGTGTTCGCAGCTCGACCTTGGGAAGAAAGCTTTAAAAACGAAGGTGCTTTGGCCCAAACCACCTTTCACATTTTTACCAAAACACAGGACAACAATCCCGATCGCACATTGCCCCTACTAACGTACAACAGCCCGCAAGGCAGCTACGGGGCAGAACCAATCCTGCTCGATTTTTACTTGACAAATGCGCCTTTGCACCAAGTGGCTCAAGCAAATTCCCAAGATGACATACTCGATTGGAAAATTCGAGCCACAGTGAACGGGGAAAGTTTCGCGATCGACCAGTTGCAACCTATATATCTTAAAGGATTCAAACCCGGGAAAAACTGGGTGCAGCTAGAATTAATCGACGAACAGGGAAATACCGTCAAAAACGCCTTTAATAATACAGTCAGACTGATAGATTACCAACCCCAGGGGCAAGATACTTTTTCTAAATTAGTGCGGGGCGAGATCACAGTAGCAGAAACTCGCGGTATAGTCGATCGCAGCTACCAAGTACCAACCCCAACCCCGACACCCGAACCGACACCCGAACCGACACCCGAACCAACACCCGAACCGACACCGACACCTGCATTAGAAAAAACACCAGTAGCCGAACCCTCACCAGCGGTTCCAGAAACCCCAGCTACCGAGCCGAGCTTAGAGCCAAAAGTTGCTCCCGTTCAAACAATAGAACCGACACCAACAGCAACCCCCCAACTCGAAGCACCAAAACTTGTAGAACCAGTTCAAGTCATAGAACCGACACCGACACCGACAGCAACCCCACAGCTAGAAACCCCCAAAGTTGTGGAACCAGTTCAAGTCATAGAACCCAAACCCATAGCAACTCCACAGTTAGAAACCCCCAAAGTTGTTGTACCCGTTAAAATAATAGAGCCGAAACCAACACCATCTCCCCAAACACAGAAACAGGAATACAAAGGATACTACAATCGGTTTCGCAACTTTTTGAATCAAGTTACCGAACCTGCCAATCCTTCAGTACCCCCAACCCTGCCAGAAATAACAGACAAAGCTCCTGTACCTAAAGTAGTCGCTCCTGCGATACCAGAAGCATCTCCCAATCTGGTAGCACCAGCGCCCTCGGTTGCCGCTCCCAAAAGCACCGAATTAGCAGTTCCCGAAACAACAGTTTCAGAACCAGAAAACACACCAAAATCAGAACAAAAAGCAGTTCCCGAAACAACAGTTTCAGAACCAGAAAACACACCAAAATCAGAACAAAAAGTCGAATTTGAAACCTAAAAAATATTTCTGAATTCATCTGCGTACCCTTCGGGAAGGCTTCGCCTACATCAGCCTAAATTCGCCTACATCTGCGGTCAAAAAACACAGGAAAATTGAAAATGACCTATCTCGAAACAGCAGCCAAATTTTATAGCGACGTTGCCGAAACTCCCCAAATTGGACTGTGCTGCGTCCAAAGCAGTCCCTTGCAACTCCCAGGATTAAAAATTCCCGAACAAATGCAAGAAATGAACTACGGCTGCGGCACCACCGTTCACGCCGCCGAACTTGTCGGAAATCCAGTCGTGCTTTATGTCGGCGTCGGCGGCGGATTGGAAGCACTGCAATTTGCTTATTTTTCTAGGCACAATGGATCGGTTATTGCCGTCGATCCGGTTGCAGCAATGCGAGAAGCGGCTGCACGCAACTTGCAAATTGCCGCCCACGAAAATGATTGGTTTGACGAGAGTTTTGTGGAAATTATAGAAGGCGATGCTTTTGCGTTGCCGGTACCGGATGCTTCTGTTGATGTTGTCGCACAAAATTGCTTGTTTAATATCTTTGAACCTGCGGATTTAGCTAAGGCATTAAAGGAGACCTATCGGGTGTTGAAGCCAGGGGGCAGGTTGTTGATGAGCGATCCGATCGCAACTCGCGCAATTCCGCAGCATTTGAAAGACGATCAGCGCTTGCGGGCTTTGTGTTTGTCGGGTGCTCTGACATACGCAGAATACGTTCAACACCTTGTAGACGTGGGCTTTGGGCAAGTGGAAGTCCGGGCGCGCCGTCCTTACAGGCTGCTGGACAAACACAATTACAAATTGGATGCGGATCTGTTGTTAGAAAGCCTCGATACAGTGTCCTTTAAAGTGGACATTCCCCCGGATGGCGCTTGCATTTTCACGGGCAAGACGGCGATTTATGCGGGGTCTGAAGAGCTGTTTGATGACGGAGCAGGTCACGTTTTGCAGCGAGGAGTTCCGGCGGCGGTGTGCGATAAAACTGCTGGGAAGTTGGGGGGATTGATGCCGGATCAGGTGTTGATTACTGATTCGACTTGGCATTATAACGGCGGCGGTTGCTGTTAAATTTATTTCGGAATGGGGAGGTAGCGTTCACCGCAGAGATATAGCGGTTATCAAAAAAGTGAGGTATGCCCACGGAGGCCACGGAGGCCACGGAACCCACGGAGGCCTATCCCCATGAGTACCTCATCTTTTTGAGAAAGGCTATAGCTGCCTCTTTCAAATCTTTATGGTGTATGGGTTATTTGGGAAAATAATTGCAGGGAAAAGCAAGCATAAAATTTAGGAGAAGCAAGAGACGCCAATTGCTGAAGTTGGTTGACAAGCAAGTCCTAATACTATAGTATTCGAGTATGACATATAAGACTATTGACTTATTTTCTGGTGCGGGTGGCTTGACTACAGGATTTCACCTAGCTGGTTTTGAATCTTTATGTGCGATCGAGGTGGATGCTAAAGCCCTAGCGACCTATAAGCACAATTACCCAAACACCAAAATTGTTCATCAGGATATACGCGAGGTCAATCCTTTGGATTTGCGATTATGTTTGGGTTTGCAGAGGGAGGAACTAACAGTGTTGATAGGTGGCCCCCCATGCCAAGGATTTTCAAGAAATATTCCTGCTGACTATCGATATCTTAGCGACTCTCGCAATCAGTTATATCGGACATTTTTAGAATTCGTACAAGAATTTAGACCCATTTACGTTGTTATGGAGAACGTACCTGAAATCTTGAAAGCTTACGGTGGTGTAGTTAAGAATGAAATTATACAACAACTTGAATTGCAAGGTTATAAAGTAACTTATGGATCGCTAAACTCCGCGCATTATGGAGTACCGCAGACCAGATCAAGGGCTTTTTTCGTGGCTAGTTTAGATAAACCACTTCAATTTCCTGAACCTACACACGCTGGCGAGATTAGAAGCGATTACAGAGCTACGAAATCTTGTTACCAACTGAGTCTCCTAAAATCAAACATTTCTTCAGTCGTCACAGTTAGAGATGCGATTGGAGATTTGCCGTCATTGAATGCAGGAGAGGAATATAATGCTGAAGTTTATCCTTTGCCACCCCAAACTGCGTACCAAGCAATGATACGTAATGGAAGTACGAAACTTTTCAATCACGTTGCTCGTGCTTTGAGTCCCATTCAAATGTCAAGAGCGCGTCTTCTTAGTGAAGGGCAAGATGCTAGAGACTTGCCACCTGAATTAGCCCCTAAAAAGCACTATAGCGGTGCATATGGAAGGCTTTACTGGGATAAACCAGCAAGAACTATCACAAGGTGGGTTTTCCATCCAGGATCTGGCAGGTTTTTTCATCCAACCCAAAATCGGACAATTACAATCCGTGAAGCTGCAAGATTGCATTCTTACCCAGATAACTTTCACTTTTTGGGAACGTACACTGATATGGCTTCTCAAATCGGAGAATCAGTACCCCCACTTCTAGGCAAAGTAATAGCTGCATCTATTCTCGAAGTTCACCGTCAAAAGACTGTGTACTGAGTTGATCTTGCAAAGCTGAGAGCACAGTCTGCACATATCGATCAAGTGTAAGACGAGTTCGCTCAACCCTGATGTGAACGGCTTCTGAAGAAATGGTTCTAGCTCTGAAAAGTTGCTTTTGATTCTTGTACCAAACCAACTCTGGCTTACCTCCAATACTGCCTTGTAGCCCTGCTCCTGATTTTCCAGTAACTCTATCAACTGTCCAAGCCCAAGAAAAAGCATTTGGGTCAAGTGGATTAAGAGGGAATTCACAGTAAATATATTCATATCCTCTAATGGTTTTCAGCAATATGCCTTCATAGCTATTGATAATGCTCTGTGCTGCTTGACTCGATCTAATTTTCTCGTTCCAATGCTGAACAATAGCTGCTCCTAGTTCAGCAGGTGAGGATTGTTCAGTCAAACCAGGAAAACCAAGTTGGGTAGCCTTTTTGATAACATCTGCTCTCTGAATGACAAACCAAAATGTATTGACAACCGTAAGACTATTCAGTTGAAGAGACTTGAGTGACCAACCAGTTGCAGTCGTGGTGTCAACAGCATCATAGAGGAGTTTGCTACGTCCTAATGCTGGATCTGATAAAGGAATATCCTTGACATAATGAAAAATTGCTTCCCAAGTATAATCCTCTATCGAGCCGATAACTGGAGATGCAATGGTAGTAATAATGGCTTGCCTCAATCTTTCAATTTCGTTTTCTGTCAGCACTCAAGAGTTCCTCTACGGCTCGTAAAAATTCACCCATTGTTATGTCCAGAGCATTTGTAATGTGACTAAGAACCCTCACAGATGGACTTTTCAGCCCTCGCTCAAGCTGGCTGATATAGGTTCTGTGCAGACCTGTGACTTCTGCCAGATATTCCTGTGACCAACGTTTCTCTATGCGACGACGTTGTATTTCTAGTCCTAAAGTTTGGTCTAGTTGGCTAGGTTGCATAGAGAAAGATAGTAAGGTTTTGAATACCAAAGTTCTACAGACTAAAGTATTCAATGCTGCAATATGAACACTGAACTCTCCCCCCTCCTATGCCACAGCCATCTTGCCTATGCCGAAAAGCCCAGATTTAACCAGCTTTTCCCCATCCTCCCAAACTTCTCGCTAAATTAAAGAAGTGTAAAACTTACTCAGCCCGCACCAAGGAGATATCCATGCCTCGCGTCAGAGCACCAGAATTCCCCGTAAAGTACCCCTGGTTGAACACCGAAAAACCTTTATCCATTGCATCCTTAAAAGGGCGCGTCGTCATCCTCGACTTCTGGACTTACTGCTGCATCAACTGCTTGCACGTCCTCCCAGACTTAAAATACCTGGAACAAAAATATAAGGATTCCCTGACGATAATCGGGGTTCACTCGGCTAAATTTGAAAACGAAAAAGATGTAGAAAACATCCGCCAAGCTATCCTCCGCTACGATATCGAACATCCCGTAATCGTAGACAGCGGTATGAAAGTTTGGCAAAGCTACGCGGTTCGCGCTTGGCCGACTTTAATGGTGATCGATCCAGAAAGTTATGTCGTCGGCTTTGTTTCGGGCGAAGGCAATAGAGAAGCACTAGATCAGTTAGTTGGCAAGTTAATTGCTGAATACAAAGATAAAAATGCGATCGCCTTTCAAGAACTTCGCTTCAGTTTAGAAAAACAGCGCAAACCTGTATCAACTCCCCTGGCTTTTCCTGGTAAAGTGCTGGGATTTGCGATCGCGCCAACGGAGGCAAAACAGCTTCACCAACATGAGGCGCTGTTGGGCGAAATGACTGAGGACAGTCAATCTGTAGATGAAACTGTACTGCCCGGGCCTGCTAATTCAGTTATCCAAAACTTGGTCGGTTCTTGCTTGTTTATTGCCGATTCGGGACACAATCGAATTGTTGTCAGCAGTACCGAGGGTGAGATACTGCACGTCATTGGTACTGGGAAACCGGGTTTGACTGATGGCAACTTTGAAGAAGCTGAGTTTTTTGCACCTCAAGGTATGGCTTTTGATGCAGAAACTCAAATTCTCTATGTTGCTGACACGGAAAATCACGCTATCAGAACGATCGACTTTACGACTCAAAGGGTGCAAACTGTTGCTGGTACTGGCGAACAAAGTCACGAAATTGCTCCCCGCAGCGGCAAGGCTTTAGAGACGCCATTGAATTCGCCTTGGGATTTAGAAAGAGTTGGCGATCGACTTTTTATCGCCATGGCGGGTTCGCACCAAATTTGGGAGATGCAGTTAGATACTGGTACGATCGCCACTTACGCAGGTATTGGTCGAGAATCCTGTGTTGACGGTAGTCTGGCGGAATCTGCTTTTTCTCAGCCCAGCGGCCTGTCTACGGATCGATCGGAGTTGTTTGTCGCTGACAGCGAAATTAGTTCGATCCGCGCCGTCGGTATCGATGAAGACCCGAAGGTACGCACTGTCTGCGGTAGCGGTGAATTGTTTGGTTTTGGGGATAAAGATGGTCGCGGTGAGGAGGTGAGGTTGCAGCACTGTTTGGGTGTTGAATACGCTCAAAATTACCTCTGGGTTGCTGATACTTACAATCACAAAATTAAGCGAATCGACCACCGGGGCGGTACTTGCATGACGATGATTGGAGATGGTAAAGCTGGTTTGGTAGATGCTAAAGGTCTCAAAGCTCGATTTTTTGAACCTTCAGGCTTGAGCGCTATCGGGTCTCATTTGTTTGTTGCTGATACGAACAATCACGTGATTCGGCGAATTGAGTTGGATACTTTGGAGGTCACAACTTTGGATTTTCACAGTTTGTGTGCGCCGGATGTTTGTCTCCCTGATTGATCCGAAATGTTGATAATAGACCTCTTGCAAAAAAAATCACGGAGTTACAATTAAAGGTTTTGAGTTTTAGACCTGAGAGCTAACTCATAATTGTAAAGTGCTGATCTAACCTGCAATCTGCTCCACTTAAGCCAAACCCTTCATTATAGCATAAAATTATTTTGCAAGAGGTCTAATTATTTCAACAACTCAGAAACAGTTTTAAATTGATAACCTTTTGACTGCAAAGACTTGACAATTATCTCAGTTGCTAATACGGTTTTCGAGCGATCGCCTCCGCCGTCGTGCATCACCACAATCGAACCCGATCGCACATTGTTAATCACCTGATTTGCGATATCCTCTACCGTGTGAGTTTTCTCATAATCTTGAGAATCCACATCCCACATAATCAGTTTTTTGTGCATTTGGGCAAGTAAATAAGATAAAACTACAAATCTCCGTCCCCAAGGTGGCCGAAAACTAATACTATTTTGCTTAACGCCCAATTCCTGCAAAAGTTTGTCCGTTTTTTCAATCTCAGACAGCAAATATTCCCGGGGTTTAAACATCATATCCTTATGAGAGTAGGAATGGTTTGCCAACTCATCGCCCCTCGCCACAATCATTTTGACGATTTCGGGATGTTTCTCTATATTGCGGCCGATTTCATAAAAAGTTGCTTTAACTCGATAGCGGTCTAAGATATCTAAAAGTTGATTTGTATAGGGAGGATAGGGGCCGTCGTCGTAGGTAAGCGCCACCACTTTCTCTTGAGTATCGGCGCGGTTGATGCCAAAATAATTGTGGAATTTAGTAACGTTAATCAGTAGCGATGCTGCAAAAAATAACGCTATTGTCAAAAGCAGAAACTTTTGTAAATTTTTACCTATTCGCATAACTGCACGCACTCGATTGAGAAGAAAAGTGAATGGATCGGGACTTACGCATCAAAACCTTCATAAACCGGGTTTTTGCCGTTGTTGCCGGCTGTAACGCCTCTTCGGGTGAAAAAACAGGTTTCCGAGCGGCCGTGCGTAAGTCATATTGATGTCAGATTATAGCACGATCGAGGGCAGATTATTCTTAACATTATATAAAAAAGTATTATCTTCGCAGTGAGGATTGTCTGCTGATATTTTATAATTGTTCAAACAGAGATTGCAGGTAGATTTGAGATTTTTTGCTTAATTCTCCTGAATTTTCTGCCCTAGATCTACCGGGTGCAGCGACCTGTGCAAGGCAAATACGTGTGTAGGGGCGAAGCATGACCGCAGAAAATATGGGATTATAACTAATAACTTATATGCGGTCATGCTTCGCCCTCTTCAAAAACCAGATGCACCCGATCTATCCCTTCTACCCAACGTTCGTCAAATACCAATTCATAAATACGGTTATTCACTTGGAGATAACCCTCTCGCTTGACTACTAAACCCGACATCAGCAATTCCGTTTCTACTGGACTATCAACAGCCACAACCTGTCTTTGATGTAAAATTTTTCGGTAAAGTTTTAGCAGTTCAACAGCACGCTGTTTATCTTGCAATAGACGATCGCGAATTGTCTTCAAATGCTCTGGTTGATCTTGCGATTCCCAATTTTCTATGATGTGCGATCGCACCAACTCCTCCACATAAGTTGCTTCATTGTTAGTGGGAATAGGAGAGTCAGAAGTGCAAATCAGTTTGCAGACTTTTTGGGTGAGAAAAGGCTGTCCGGCTGTCCAGGCGATTACTTCTGTAAGTAGCGTTTGCGGATTTGTCACTCGTTTCGTTAATCCTTGCAGTAAGGGTTGAGCTTCATGCGCTTGAAAACCTTTGAGTTGAATTGCTTGACCCACATTAAAGGGAGTAGATTTTCTATCTTGAATTAATTGAGAAGGAGTAGCCACGCCTAACAAGACAAAATTCAGACGCTGATAGTCAGAACTATCAGCACGTTTGTTATAGAAAGTTCGGATGAGGCTAAAAAATACACTGTTGTCAAACTGAAGATCGAGGACGCTATCTATCTCATCTATGAAAATAATAATTCTTTCAGAAATATTGGCTAACAATACTTCATTGATAAATTCTGACAAACGTTGGACGGGCGATAATAATTCGCGTTCGCGCCACCAAGTACGGATATTGACTTTATTTAACAGATGCAAACCACTAACTAAAAGGTAGGCAAAGCCTGCGTACCACTGATCTAAAGTGCTCTGAGGACTGCTAATTACAGAAATATCGATCGCGGTACAAGCAAAGCCTTCTGCTTGCAGCTTTTTCATAATTTGTACTCGCAAGCTGGATTTGCCCATTTGTCGGACATTCAGGATGTAACAAAGCTGGCCCAACTTTAAAGCTTTGTATAGGTGTCTGTCGGCCGATCGCACTACATATGTAGGTGCATCCATTGGCAAACTGCCGCCAACTTGGTAATCGAAATTAGGCGGTTCTTCCGCACTCCTCAGCAGCGCATTTTCTATTACTAATTCGGCTTGAGTTGCTTTGAGAATTTCTAGGGTGTGCGACAATTCTTGGGTGCGTTCTTCTACTTTTTTCTCCAAAGTTTGGTTGTAATCTTCTAATTGTTCGTAAAGATTTGCATTTTCAATGGAGATGGCGGCTTGAGAAGCAATGATTTTTAAAGTTTCGACTCGTTGGGGGGTAAATGCGCCGATCGCCAGATTATTTTCTAAGTATAAAATGGCAGTTAGTTTGCCTCGATCGAGCAGGGGAATGCAGAGGATTGATTTGGGTTTAGTGGCGGTTATGTAAGTATCGCGGGTAAATTGTCCTTCGGCGGCAGCATTATTTAATACTACATTTTCGCGGCTGCGAGCGACGTAGTTAACTATGGCGGTTGATAGCAGGGGAATTCCGGTTGCGGGTTCGACGGCATCTACCGGAATGGATTGCAGAATTGTGCGATCGCCCTCTACTGCTGCTGCTGCTTCTATAACCCAATTCCCGCCTCGATCCAGGATGAGAAAACCTGTTTGGGCACCTGCATTTGCGATCGCAGTTTGCATCACCTGGTTTAACAATTGTTTGAGGACGATTTCGCCGGAGATAGCTTGGGATGCTTTCAATATGGCGGCAAAATCCAGCACTTCGCCCGATTTGTTACCTGTTGTAACCCGATCTTGCTGATTGTCTCGGGCATCTGTTCGAGTTGAATCGATCGACTGGAGTGCTAAAAACTGCGGGTATCGCGCTTCCAAATCTTTTACCTTAGCCATAGCCCCCCAGCGCTGATAGGCGTAGTGGGCATCTTGCAAGTAGTGACGGGCAATATGATTTTGATTTCTGGCTAAATAAAACCTGCCAGCCAATTCGTAGGCGAGGGCTTCTTCGTTGAGATATTCGTTTTCGCGGGCTAGGATGATGGCTTTGTCGTAATATTCTCTGGCATCTTTATCGTTGCCTAATACGCGCGCGAGTTCCGCTTCGACTAGATAAAATTTGTGCAGGTAATTCATGGGGGCCTGCTTTGCCCATGTGTCCATTTTTTCTTGTTTGGCAGCAACCTTTGTCAGGATTTCTTCTCTTTCCGTCTCTGAGGAATTAGGATAAAGCGCCAGTCGCGCTAACATATCATACAAACAGACAGCAGGGAGAATAAACGAGGAACCTGCATTAGCTGAGTATTCTTCAAAGCTGTCTGCATTCTCAACAGCTTGCTGAAATTCCTCGAAAATATAACAGAGGATAACTTTATGTGAATAAGCGTGCATGAGTGCAGTTCGATCGCCACCTGATAGATGAAATGGTATCATCTTTTCTTCATCGTATACTTCACCAATCAAACGGCACGGATTGTCTGCTTGTCCCATCAAGTTCAGGATTGCCTGCATATAGATTTGAGTCCAATGAAGGTACGCTTCCTGCTGAGTTTGATAAGTAACTTCAAGAACTTTCGCCATCTCTTTCTTGGCATCGCTCAACTCTGCACCGCTGAGGTACAAAGAATAGGCATAGAGACTTCTAGCACTAGCAGCATATTCAAGATCTCCAGTTTCTATCCCACTGTGATAAGCTTCCATGCAAAAAGAAGATGTATCTCTGAGAGGTTCACGCCAATGCCTGATATAGCCCTGATACACCACAGAAATTCTTGCTTTAAATATTCTATCTTTGAATCGTTCTAGTAACTGCAAAGCAAGTTGACCGAACTGATAGCCAGCGTCAAACTCTCCCGAGCAGCAGAGGAGCATTCCGTAACCTACATATGGAAAAGCAGAGCCAGCAGAATTACCGTGCTGAATCGATAAATTCACCTGCCGACACCAATTTAGCAAGCTCAGTTGATTGATTGCTATGAACGCAGGACCAAATAAATAGTTCATAATCCGCATAGCTGCTACTTTATACGGAGCGGTCATTTGCGGTAAGTCGATTAGTTCCTGGATTTGCCTGCCTGCTAAGTCAGATTTTATCTGCTCCATCTCTCGTGTCAGATCGGATTGGTTCGGTTGTTTCGGTAATTCTACTCCAAGTAATTTCAGAACCTCTAGCCCAATGTCGATCGCCTCTAAAAATTTAATTTGGGCGCAATAAGCTTGCATCTTGACTTCATAGACTTTTACTTTGTCTAACAGGGTTTTGGCTTTTTGCAAAACTACCTCAGCTAAGCGCTCCATTTCATCGTAGTTGGCAATTGTATAAGCTACTTCTGCTGTTTCCAAATACAAATCTAAGGTAAGGTTGTACTGCTGCGACCAACTCTTTTTATTTAACAAAATTAAGCCTGTCTGAAGGTAATTGAAAGCTGCTTGGCTGGCCGTTGAAGATTTGGCTTTTTTACCTGCCTGTAAATTAAATCTAGCTAACTGGTATCGCTCTGTTTGTCGAGCTATTAGGGCGCGGCCTTTGTTCAACTGATTGACAATCTCAAATAGCTTCTGTGCCAATGCTTCAGATGGTGAATTTTGGAGTAACAACCTGCCCGCACGCAGGTGTACTGACTGTCTGTCTGCTTCGGAAATGAGAGAGTAAACTGCTTGTTGAATGCGATCGTGGGCAAATTTGTATTCTGCAACTAACCCCTCGGACAAACCTGCTACCTCAAATTCCGCCAACTGATAGGCACGGCTGAGGGGCAGGATGAGGTCTGATTGCAGTGCCGATCGTAAATCTGTTGCTGTTGCTTGGAGAGATTTTTCATAGATAATTGCCAGCGTTTGCAAATCAAACTGATTCCCCACGCAAGCTGCTAATTTTAATACTGCTTGAGTGGCTGTCGGGAGTTTTTGGACATTTTTTACAGTCAGATCTAAAACGTTATCTGTCAGGGATTGCGCTTTGATTTGTTTTAAGTCCCACTGCCATTTCTGAGCTTGGTAGTTAAAATGCAACCATGCTTCAGAATGCAGGAATTTTAAGAATTCATTGATAAAAAACGGATTGCCACCAGTTTTTTGCAGGAGCAATTTGGCAAGCGGTTTAGCATTTTTTGAGTCTGCAAACAGCGTATCGATTAAAAGTTGCGTAATATCGGTCAAGGATAAAGGTGCCAGCAATATTTTATTAACTGTTGTTACTTTGGCTTTGGCAATTTTTTCCAAAATTTGAGTGAGTGGATGCGCCTCAGTTACTTCATTATCGCGATATGCGCCCATGAGAAATAGATATTTATTTTCTGCTAGTGTCATCAGCAGTTGAATTAATTCCAGCGATGCTAGATCTGCCCACTGCAAGTCATCTAAGAAAATTACTAGCGGATGTTCGGGCTGAGTGAATATATTAATAAATTTTTGAAAAACCAGATTAAAGCGCTTCCTCTGTTCTGCTGGTGGCAATTCTGGTAGGGGTGGTTGCGAACCAATAATGAGTTCTACTTCAGGAATAACTTCCACGATTGCCCCGCCAATTTCCCCTAATGACCCTTGTAACTTCTCCCGCCACTGGCTAATTTGCGCGTCACTTTCTGTGAGTAACTGCCGTACTAATGAACGAAATGCTTGAATTAAGGATGCGTAGGGAGTATCTCGTTGAAACTGGTCAAACTTACCAGCAATAAAATAGCCGTGTTGGCGAGTCAGCGGCTTATAGATTTCCTGGATTAATACTGTTTTTCCAATCCCGGAATATCCCGAAACCAGCATCATTTCCCTGGCTCCTTCGCTGACTCGATCGAAGGCGGCTAATAGGGCAGAAATTTCCCGCTCTCGCCCGTACAGTTTTTGCGAAATTTGAAATCGATCCGAAATATTGTGCCGCTCGATCGGGAAAGGGTCGATTTGCTCTTTAGTCTGCCACTGCCTGAGACATTCTTGTAAATCTGCCTCGATATTATATGCTGACAAGTAGCGTTCCTCAGCATTTTTTGCCATTAATTTCAACACGATGGTCGAAATAATTGGTGGAACTTCTGGTTGGAGTTCGTGTGGTGGGAGAGGTTGTTTGGCAATATGACAGTGCACTAATTCCAAAACATCATTTGTAGGGAAGGGTAACTGTCCCGTTAGTAATTCATAAAAGGTTATCCCCAGCGAGTAAAAATCAGTGCGGTAATCGATCGATCGATTCATGCGACCTGTTTGTTCTGGCGAGATATAAGCCAGCGTTCCTTCTAACACGTTCGGGTTGCGAAAGGTTGGATTTTCTCGCGACAGGGTTGTTGAAATTCCAAAATCAATTAGCTTCAGCTTGCCTGTTTCCCGCTCGAAAATAATATTTGAAGGGTTAATATCCTTGTGAACGATATGCTGCTGGTGAACCTGACCGAGAATGCCAACAATCTCAATTGCCAGGTGGAGAAATTCAGCAATTGTAAATTGCTGCTTAGCTATCGTCCTATTCAGGGATTCGCCGCCGAAATCTTCTAACGCAATTACCCACTGATTGTCTAGGTGTTGCAAGCTGTAAACATCGATTACTCCCGGTAAGTTAATGTTTTGGGTTACTTCATACTCTCGCTTGAACCCGGCAATTTGTTCCGGTGAAGGATAGGCTTGTTTGAGCATTTTGAGGATAACAGGCCGATTGTCTGCTTGCCGGTATCCCCGATAGACTAGCGAGTTACTGCTCTCGTGCAGTTTTTCAGTAATTTGGTAAACATTCTGCATAAGTTAGGTGTTTGTATGTTTTTATGATAAAAAAACCGCAACAAGTGCGGTTTGAGTTTGTGAAATATCAATCCACTTTTCCAATTGTAGAAAATTACAGCACTTTTCATGTAAGTGATGCACGCAGAGAACGCAGGTAGGGACACGGCACTGCCGTGTCCTTGCGAGGATTGTTCGATAGACGGGCCTACATCATCAACCTGCAATCTGCTGTATGAGCGATTTGACCTCAAGATCGCATTTTAGTTCAAGTCCGAGTTAGAGTCGGGTTCGGGGTCTTGCGATGGAGAAGGAGGAAAGGGATCTGGATCTGGCAAGGGATCTGGTCCGGGATCGAAAGCAGTAATGGCAAGCGGAACTCGTTCCCCTGCAAAGAGTGCGGTGATTTTAGCGTTTTCACCGCTCATTATTGCGGTTTTTTCTGCTTCAGGTAAACCCACCCCGTCCGTGAAGGAACTGGGGTTATCCATGAAAGCACTTTGTTTCTTGGTGTCAAGCGCTAAATCAGTTAATAAATCCAATAGGTTACTCATGGGATGTTCTCCTAATCTTAGATAGTGAAAAACGAAACTTAAATTGTAGGTTGGGTTGAGGAACGAAACCCAACATTTTTCGTGAATTTGTTGGTTTTGCTACGCTTAACCCAACATACAAACTAGATCCCCCTAAATCCCCCTGATTGTTGGGGGACTTTGAGTTACTTCTAGTCCCCCCATTTGGGCAGGGCGGTTTCCTTAAGGTTGAATCCTATGCCATCGTTCAACTCTTTAACTATGCTTTTTCTGTCTGCATCTGAGAACACTGGAGTTTGGTAAAGCCTTTCTATAAAGACGTAAGGAGCGATAGTCAATGCCAGCTCTCGATAAGGCCTTGCCGTACCGATATTACTGTCTTTTCCGAGAATGTGGCTTAATTCACTAAGTAAGAACAGAACGTAGGTACACATCTGGATCTGTGCAACGTTTTTCCACAGCCATAATTGCGAATTTTCTCTCACACCTGATTTCTGGTTGTTTATCACATCTTCCAAAATCAGCTTTTTTAATTTATGTCCCTCCTCGGCTTGGTTATATATCGATTGCAACTTCTCGATTGTAACTGACGGTTCCGGAACGTTCATTTGATTCCGCAACACCTTTTTACAGATTTGCCAAAAATCCTCCTCTAGATCTTCAAAAAATCGATCCAATTTTCTTTGAAGTTTTTCAATCTCATCTGGTGTTAATGCCTGCCCATCCTGTTTTTCCTGCTTTTGTTTTGTGTCAACTATGGTGAGAATTAGCTTAGCTATTAAATCACCAGGACGCAGAATCAAAGCTTGTTGGAGAAAAGCAATCGCCCTCAGGTAACATTTTTGTTTCTCATGTGGGTCTTCTGTTTGCTTGGTCAAATAAAAAAACAGAAATGCGTGTTCGTAAAGATTTACCCTGCTGCTTTCTAAGAAGGGAACGGGAAAAGAAGAGTTTTGCAGAATCTCAAAATTCGGAGCTACTACAGTCTCAACTTCCAAATCGCAGAATGAATCTTTGTATTCTTGAGCCAACCTGTAAACGGTCGATCGCATCCCCCACGCCCAAGCATATGTAGGCATAAGTTCGAGCGCTCTGTTAAGGTATTGTAGGGCCGTGTCTTTGTTTTGTTGTATGACATCCAGTCCTGACAATTTTCCTTGACTTAATGCCGGAGTTACCAACTCATTAAGTAATTGAATGATACCGCTCGTTATATTCAGCCGATAAGTTGCTCCCAAGTGAGCTAATGCCCACTCGTAGGTGCTATCTGCTGGTTCTTTACCATCAAGCGCTTTTTGAAAATGTTCGATCGCCGAGTCAATGTATTTCTTTCGCCTGTTCTCTGCAAGTGCCCAGAGACGATAGGTTTCACCTAGCTGTGCGTGAGCCCAGAAATAATTCTTGCTCTTGCCGATCGCCTTCTTTAAGCACTCTTCTGCTTTCCCATAATCCATCAACTGGCAGTAAGTTGCTCCTAGATGAGCATTAACCCAAGCATCGTTTGGAGCTTTTTCTAGGAGTTGTTTAAAAATCTCGATCGCCTCGTCATAAGCCCCTGACAACCGAAAAGTTTCTCCTCTTTGAGCATTCGCCCGAGCTCGTTCGTTCATCTGCATAAAATCCTCCTGAAATGTTACTTACTGAACTAAATAAGGGGTTATTCGTGGGAGAGGGCGGGTTTATTTAACCTGTTCGCTACGTTTAAATTCCTTGGCGAACCAGCCCTTACAGGTTATCGACTTTGCTGCAAAATTTCGGTTTTTGCAAACACTTAACTTGCGAGCAATGCCAGAGTTTTCGGGTGATCCCGCCACTCCAACCAAGCCGGATCGTGGCCGACTAACTCAATGGCTTCATCATTAATCGGAATAGCTTCCTGCAAATACTGCCATGCTGGTTCGCAGTTACCTTCCAAAATTTCTAAGCCACAGAGTCGGTACAGAATATCTCCCCGATCGCCAGTTTCCCATTGAGCAAGCAAAGCCGTTCGCGTTCGATCGATTTCGCTTTTTGCCGCCTCCAATCCCTGCCAGCGCGCCTTAGATATTGCGATACAGTACAAAGCTGTAGTATCGTCAGCAACCTCTAGCAACCTTTGTTCGCAACAGGCGATCGCCTCAGAATATTGGCCGTCATAGCAAAAGATTAATCCTTTCTCAATCAGCCAATTTTTCCCACCAAAAATGGTTTTGTCAAAGGCGACTGTTCGATCGAAATCAATCAGCGATTGCTTGTAGCACTTCATCAATTCATAGATGCGGCAGCGATAAGCCAGCGCCCAAACGTAATCCGATTGATGCTCGATCGCCCGATCCAGATCGGTCAGTGCCTTTGTGTAGTATGCTTCTCCCAGAAAGCGGTAAGTTACGCCTCGATGCGCGATCGCCCAATTATAATCTGGGTTCAGTTCGATGGCGCGGTTGAAATCTGCTAGAGCCTCCTCATAGCGTTTCATCAGATAATAAGTTTCACCTCGGTGCGCGATCGCCCAAGCACTGTCAGCCTGCAACTCGATCGATCGATTAAAATCCTCTAGCGCTGCTGCAAAATGTCCTGCCAGTCGGCGATTTTCACCGCGGTGAGCCCAAGCCTTAGCATCCTCAGGGTTTTGTTCGAGCGATGGGTTGATGTCATCTAAAGTTTCGCGATCGTTAGAGCGTGTGGGAGCCATATTTCTCTCCATTACATAAGTTTTTTGACATGGTTTTTTGTCTATATTTTCATAACAATAAGTTATGAAAATAACTTATCACATTTTTTTGATTCTCGCGCACAGTTAATAAAAATAAATTTTTTCCTGCCCGAGCGAGAGAGCGCACAAAAATGTATTCTTTGTTAGTTTATTGTTAGTTTATTGGCAAATTAAGCACTACCAACTTCATAAAATGTTGCTACAAATATGAGCGATCGAATAAACCTTCATCGATCAAACACATCTACTAACTGTAGCAATATTTTCTGATAGCTGAGAACTATCAACTATCAGGGCAGGCACGGGGGCCCCCCCTCCGCTTCGCTTCGCCCCTACCAAATGTCAACTGTCAACTGTCAACTGTCAACCCCAACCGTGCCATCATTTCACTGTTTACAGGTGCTGGCGCTTGAGGCGGAACGTAAAGTGTCGAAACTAAAGTAACGCGAATTCCTGCCAGTTTAGACAGAGGAATATGCTGGATAACTGGCTCGCAAACCGGATAATAAACTGCTGCTTCGTAAACAATTATTTCGTGTTCAGAACCATAGTATGTTTCTAACACTTCAGCTAACACCGTTAGGCCGCGCAGTTGGCTTTCTTCCCGATAAAAACCCAGATTGCCGATCGTCGCAATCTGCCACAAAATTAAAGCACTGGTTGGGTCAAATTTACGCTGCCGAATCAGAAAGTCAGTGGCTTCAAAACTTTGACATCCGTTGCGCCCTGGGTCAAGACCCAAGTCAGCAAACAAGCAATCTTCCGCTGAAATTCCCGGTAACATTTGCGCCCTAAAACCTTCACGACGCGCCTGTTTAATCGCTGCATGGGTGGGGTCAGCAAAAACGCCCGGATGACCGTAAAAAACAGCACACACATTCAATCCCTGACGAACTTCAGCCAAAATGCGATCGACCATCTCCCGATATGTCTCTCTGCGCCGCTGATTGTCGGTATTGTAAGGCAGGGCTTGGGCCGTGGCGTTGAGTGTATGCAGCCATTTTCCAGTAATCGGGTCAGCTACAGCGAACAAAACCTTGTCGGCTTGCTCGATCGACGCCTTTGCAGCTAAGGTCAGATGACCAACCAATTGAATCCCGGTACCAACAACAGTTAAAGAACCCGTTTTCAAACGCAACCTCCTCCAATGCTACTGAATCGATAGCCAAAATACTCCCAATACAACTGGCAACTCACCGCCGCCAGATTGCCTTGTAAATTTACCAACCCCATACCTTCCAACTTAGAGGCCTCCACTAAACCCAACTCTACAGGTATACTGCTTTTCACCACTCGCACAAAGGCTGCTAGCAATTCAGGCTCCTGTTGTAGGTTCCACAATTCTCGTTGTAAGCGATCGCTATAAATTCCCGCTGCAATACCAGAGGTTTGCAGCACTTGCTCGGGAGTCACATCTCCGAGCCCAATATGATAAAGAGCTAATCGTATTAAATAGGGATTTCCGTTTACCAAAGCCACCAGTTGTTTAGCATTTTCAGCAGACAAATCCAGTCCTTGCCGTTTGGCTAAATTCTGTACTTGCTCGCTATTGAATGGTGGCAGTCCGATCGGTAGCCCGACATTAAACGGCGATCTATTCGCACTCAGCGGAATATATATCTCAGCCGAGTGCACTACGACTAACCGCAGTTTTCGCCAAATTTCCCGATTCTTTGCTTCCTCGTGCCAACTTCGCAAAAGCCCGAAAAAGTCGCTCGCCAGGTGGGAATAG
The DNA here is from genome assembly GCF_020738205.1 of Microcoleus sp. PH2017_24_DOB_U_A. Taxonomy (NCBI): domain Bacteria; kingdom Bacillati; phylum Cyanobacteriota; class Cyanophyceae; order Oscillatoriales; family Microcoleaceae; genus Microcoleus; species Microcoleus sp. PH2017_24_DOB_U_A. The sequence goes on along the minus strand of NZ_JAEQCT010000043.1, from coordinate 27,189 downwards.
GGAAACAAGCGATCGATATCGTCTAAAGCTAAAACTATAGGCTTATCTGTTGCAGCCAGCAGATACTCCTCAAAATACATCTTGCAACTAAGCTGACTGCCAAAAAGTTCATCCCAATATTCCGCCATCTGATTTTCCAGTTGCAAACCCAAACCGACGTTGGCACAAAACCACCGCAAGAATTTATCTAAATCTAGGACGATTTCTCTATCTGCTAACTGAAAATTTATCGCAATCGTTTGATAGCCTTGCTCGGCAGCTTTCTCTAGAATCCTTGCCATGAGGGAGGTTTTCCCCATCCGCCTGGGAGCTTGGATGCGGATTAGCGCTCCCGGTTGCAAAATTGTCTTGTAACACTGAGATTCAATTGGCTGACGCTCCACATAAAAAGACGAATCCAGGGGAACTTGGCCTAATGGTAATTCCAACTCTATGTCTTTTTCTGGTTTGGGCGGGGTATGGGATGCTTTAACCCCGTCACTCTGAGGAAACACCCTGGCATAATCACTGGGCTCCAGAATCAGACTAAAAGCGCTGAAGCACCTTTTTAGCGTGTTGCGATCGACACCAGCTTCGCGAGTGTATATTTTCATCACAGTATTCACAGCTAACCGCGTGCGATCGCTTATTTGTTCCAAAGTATACCGATTCCCGCTATTTTGCTCGAATTCTGCCTTTGTTTTGGCTGCCTCTAATTTCTCTAATCCTTGTAGGGTAAGGATTACACCGCGTTGGCGCTTATCTTTTTCTTTGTGTTGAGCTTGTAACACTATCATGTGATGATGATTGATTTCCCAAGATTATAAAAATTTTATCAAGTTAAGCAACTTAGCAGTTAGATAGAAAAACTTACAAATGCGCCAAACCCTAGCTCCGGGGGAGTTTGGTTAATTGCCGATCGCAAATCTTAAGTTGCGATCTTAAATAGCTAAATTTGAGTGGTGCGATCGGTCTCGGCAGTGCAAAATGATACTGTCTGGCTAGCCAATATTATTGGTAAGCCTGAATTAAACTGCGATCGGGTAAAGCAGGTAAAACTGCTTCTACATCCGGCCTATGAAAATTTAGCGTGTAGTTTTACCGAATATTTAGGGTGCTTTACTAAACCCTGGTGTTAAGAAGCAGCTTTGATGGAAAGATCGCGGTGGTGACTACTAACCGCATCCTCAAAGAACACTTGAAGCTTACAACCAGAACAATCGTTACTCATCGCTCTGTCTTTCCTCAGTGGAAAGGCTCGGATTGTCCTTGGCAAAAACTGTCGGGCAGTTGAATTATTGCAAAACTTTTATTAACTTTAGGTATTAGAAATGACATTGGATTCTCAATCATTTACGCTTTCAAAGCAGCGCGATTGCTCGTTAGATCTAATCACAACTTTTTGGCAGCAATGGCAACAGTATCGAAACTCTCTTTACCGTTGCTGTATCAAGTGGATGGGTGGGAACTTTATTGATGCTGAAGATGCACTTAGTCGGGCGATGCTGAAAGCTTGGGAAAAGGTGCAAAAGTATGCAGCGGGCGAAATTGCTAATTTTAAGGCTTGGTTGACAAAACTGACTCATAACCTCTGCATAGATATTTATAGAGAACGCAGTCGGGGTGCGAATCGAGTTGAGGATATAGAAGCGATTCCACAGAAACAAGGACTGGTTTCCTTTGACGATACGCCCCTTTGGGCATTGGAGACTCACGAGCAAAAGATTGTGATTCGCCGTGCAATTGATAACTTACCGCTCAGGATGCGCGAGACGTTTATCCTGCACTTTTATGGGGAACTTTCTCATCAAGAGATTGCCCAACAGCAAGAGATTTCCTACCAGAATGTCTGCAAGCGCATCTCCCAGGCGCGCGCAATTCTGCGAGAGGTATTGAGGGGATATTTTATCGGAGAGGAGAGGGCGGATACGGATAAATCTGTTCCACCGACAGCAACGGAATCGGCAATTGGGGAAATGTCCCAAGGGAATGCAGCAGTTGAAGCGATCGCAGGTGAGACGGTAGTTTCAGTTGCAGTGCAGAAAGTGGAGACTGTGGTGAGTGAGGAATTAATTGAGGTAGTGCGATCGCAGCAGCAGTCGAAGTCGGATTCTGTTGTAGCGACTGCTGACGGGAGGCTATACCAAATCCGGGTTAAAAACCCCTTGATTTTTGAAGATGGGGAGAGGGCGAGATCGGGGAATGGGGAGAAATTAGCTCGCGAACTAAAAAAGAGGGTGAGTAACCCGGATTTAGTATTATACCAATTTAATTTTATCGGCAAACAGATAGTAGGAGCATTCCCCCCGTGGCTGAATTGTTTAGGAGGCATCAGGCGGGGCAAATTACTGGAGAATTTGTGCGATCGTCCCTCTCTCCTCCTGTGTAATGTATTTCATATTTTCACTCCCTTGTCAAGAGTCTCTCAGGAATCAAGATTAGGCTTCGTTTCTTTTGAGTCAAAATTCAGAAACTGATTAGTGTCATCGTCCTTAAGGTATAGAAATGGATACGCAATCAGAGCTTTGGATAGCGACTATGAACTGCGAAAAATTCAACAAATTGCACTGTTCTATTTTGCCAGTATCCCGGCTATACCCCTTATCGCCTTTTGCCGGAGGCATTGTATCATTTATGCACCGGTTAATAGTGCCGGGAAAATTAGATTCTTTAAGTCAGATAGCTGAGTATGTCCTCGTAGCAGCAGCCGAGGCAGCTCTAGATCAAAAAGCATCTTACGGGCTGCGCCTTGCAGTCGATGAAATTGCCACAAATATCATCATTCACGGTTATGAAGAATCTGGTAGAGAAGGGGATTTGGAGTTGCGTGCCGAAATTAGCGATCGCAACTTGACAATTATGATTGAGGATACAGCAGTCACCTACGATCCCCTCGATCGAGCGCTACCTGATGACTTAGACAAACACCCGCACGAAAAAAAGATTGGAGGACTCGGAGTTTATTTAGCTATTCAAAATGTAGATGAATTTGCTTACGAGTGGCTGGGAAATCGCAATCGCAATATATTTACTGTCCATCGTACAAGTCACAGTTAGGACAAGATCTCCAGAGGATGCGACCGACATAATTTAAAACTAGGGAAAGTCTACTGCTTGTTGAGCTAGCTATCTCTCAAAATAGCAGTAAAACTGTGGGTTATTACCTGAAACAGAGACATTACTTTGCTAGCTGTACGACGAAAATTTCCCAGCACATCCTAATTAAATTAGTCCTGGACGCACCCCGACCTTCATAACCGGGTTTTTTACCGCGATCGAACAACCCGCCAGAAAAATAAGGGTTTTCAGCTTTGATAAAATTCAAAACCATCCAACAACAGAAACCTGCGGGAATCCGCTGCGGTTGGAGCAGTAATGAGCCTTTATCAAAAACCCTGCCAATTGAACACACAAATTATCTAATTACCAGCATTATGACCATTCCTAACTACAACGAGACCACCTATCTGCAAGAAAATCCAGAAGTGGCAAAAGCCGTAGCTTCTGGCCTTATTCCCAACGGGTTTGAGCATTGGGTAAAGTTTGGTTTTACTGAAAAAAGAAAGCCACAAATTTCATTCAACGAGCAATTTTATCTAGATGCTAACCCCGAGGTAGCAGCAGCAGTTGCCAAGGGTAGTTTATCAAGCGGATTTGAACATTATGCGCGGTTTGGAGCGGCTGAAGGTCGAAAACCAGTTGCCAGTACCACACCCACAGGCCCTAAACTTCAAGAAATCTTAAAGCGCGGGTTTGTGCGGGTTGCAGTTAACGACGATGCGATCGGATTTAGCAAGCGGGAATCCGACGGTTCATTTAGTGGGATTGGCATTGATTTTAGTCGCGCCTTAGCCACCGCTTTGTTCGATAACCCGAAAGCAGTAGAATTCGTAGTCGTCGAGGCGGGCAAAGACTTTAACAGCGTAGCCAGTGGCGCAGTCGATATTGCCGCCACTTTGCCCACTCAATCTATGCTCCGCGATGGCAGTTTAGGAGTAGATTTTTCGCCTACGGTTTTCTTCGACACTCAAGCGGTATTGGTGCGCGGTAATAGTGGAATTAGTTCTGTTAAGCAGTTACCAGGAACAACCATCGGCGTATTAGCAGGAACGCGCTCTCAGCAAAATTTAATAGATGTCGCCAAACGTGCCGGAATCGCCCTCAACATCCAAACTTTTCCTTCTCAAGATACCTTATTTGCTGCCTACGATGCGGGGAAATTGGGCGCTGTTTCCATTAATCGCGGGGTGCTGAGCAATCGCATTCCCACCTTATCCAATCCGGGAAATCAAGTCATCCTGGATGAAGCCATTTCTAAAGAGCCTTTAGCACTCGTCGTGCCGGAAAATCAGTCTGAATGGGCTGATGTGGTGCGCTGGGTGGTCAGCGCTCCCATCCAAGCCGAATTCTTTGGTATTAACTCCCAGAATGTGAATGAATTTCTTAATAAAAATTCCGCCACCAAGAGCTTCTTAGGCGTGGAAGGAAAGTTAGGAGAATCCCTGGGACTCAAAAATGATTTTGCGTTGAAAGTTATCAAACAAATTGGTAATTACGAAGAAATTTACAATCGCAATTTCAATCCCAAAGTGCTGCCGCGCGGGCTCAATGAGCTAATGTTTGTCAAGCCTGGGGGACTGCTTTATTATCTACCCTTTTCGGGGACTGACCAATTAACCGTGCCCTTGGTAAATAACGACAACCGCAACGTTTTACAGGAAGTGTTAGACCGGGGTTTCGTGCGTGTCGGGGTGAGAAATGACGCGCCAGGAGTTGGTTTTGCTGACTCCAAGGGCAACTTCAGCGGATTTGATGTGGATTTTGGTCGGGCACTAGCAGCTTCCCTATTTGGCAACCCCAACGCAGTGGAATTCGTGATTCAGAAAACTGGTCCTCAGCGCTTCAGCGATGTCGCCAATGGCATCGTTGATGTAACTAGCCGCAATGCCAGCCACAACCTCAAGCGGGATGCTTTGCTGGGGGTAGATTTTGCCCCCATTAATAGTTACGATGCTCAATTTGTGGTAACACCAACCGCCAGCGGAATTACCTCTTTTGAACAGCTTGCCGGTCGCCGAATTGGCGTGAGTGCAAATACCAATTCTGAGGTAACTCTGCGAGAAAAGCTGAAAGCTGCGGGCATTAATGCGGAAGTCGTAGCCTTAAATAGCTTGGAGGCCCTATTCGATCGTTATATCAAGGGCGAATTGGATGCGCTCACCGGCAATGGGAATCTGATTATCTCTAGTCTTCTCACCTTACCCCCCGACCAGCGAGACAAACATCAGCCATTTCCCGATGTTTTGGGAGAGGAGCCTTTAGCAATGGTGGTGGACGAGAATCAATCCCAGTGGAAGGATGTGGTAACAGGCGTTACTTATTCTGTTTATGAAGCGTTAGAGCTGGGTTTAACTTCTGAAAATGTGCGCCAGCAAATCAATAGTTCCGATCCAGTTGTCCGCCGCTTTTTGGGAGTGGAAGGAACTGTGGGTGAAAGTCTGGGTTTGTCGAATAATTTCGCTTTGAATGCGATTTCCGCAGTGGGGAACTATCAAGAGATGACCGATCGCAACTTCCCAGGTATTAGTTTGATGATAGCGCCTTATACCGAGGGCGGTATCGTTTTCTCAGTTCCTTTTGCTTGATTTTGCTGAGTCGGGGTGATTGATGAATCACCCTGACAACAATCAACCTTGAATATTGGCTAACGATACTGAATCGAATCTTTAGCCGGATAATACCAAATCCGGGTTTACCACCCCCGTTATTGTCATTGCGAGCGACAGCGAAGCAATCGCAAAGACTCTGCTAATAACGGAGGATTTATAAAGGGGATGGATAACCCGGATTTAGTATAAATACTCAGATCGCACTGAGCTAGATTTTTGCCGGATTGGGGTGCAACGAAAAAAGGAATAGAGGAATGTTCCTTCACATCTATCTTTCACCACTTTTAAAATCATGTCAAATTCTCAATCAGTTAGTGCAAAAGACATTTGGGGTTCTCCAGAAGATATGGAGAAAGCATTTTGGCAGCTATGGGAACAGAATCGAGATTATCTTTACCGTTGCTGTGTCAAGTGGATGGGGGGGAATCCTACTGATGCCGAAGAGGTGCTCAGTCGCGCCATGCTTAAAGCTTGGGATAAATTGCCAAACCATGCCGAAAAAATCACCAACCTCCGAGCTTGGCTGATTCGCTTAACCCATAATCTATGTATAGATATACACCGAGAACGCCGCCGGAAAGCAATGCAGATGGAGGATATTGAAGAATTAGCTGCTACAGGAAATTCAGCAGTTATTTCTGGTTTGGACTCTCCTGAAGAGGCACTTCTACATCATGAGTTGGGACATTACATTCGCCGCGCTATTGATACTCTTCCTTCTCGATTACGCAATCCGTTTATCCTGCGTTACTGCCACCAAATTGCCTATCAAGATATTGCCCAAAAACTTGCTCTCTCGCTCAATAACGTTTACAAGCGCATCCAACAGGCGCGAGAGATTCTGCAAAAGCGTTTGAGCAGGTATTTGTCAGGGTTGGATGATGCTCTGTTAGATTTCTCCGAGTCTTCTCAAAAGGGGGAAGTTGCCCCGATCGCAGATGAATTTACTGTAGGGGTAGCGCAAGAGTGCCTACCCCGTCAAGATTTTGGGGCGGGGGGATTGCCCCTACAATCCGATGAAACGATCGCCCCACCCGCGATCGCCCCCATCCCTCAGAACATTGGCGAGACAATTAATTATCAGGTAACAGCATCATGTCTAGAAACACTACACTCCGGGTGGTATCCCTCACTCAGTCCTCTGGGGTGGAGTTGAATGCTTACCTGGTTGCAGACTCGAAGCCAACCAGACAAGAGCAGAAGCTGAAAACATTAAGTGAGTACGTGCAGCAGTTTCCCTCTGGGTGGAAGAAACGGTTGGAATTGGCGAATCTGCTGTCTGAAATGGGTCAGATCGAGCAGGCGGTTGAGGAATATCGCCAAGTAATCGATCGGCAGCAACCACCATCGATCGGCGTCCGCTTGCAATTGGCAAAACTCTTGCAGCTTATGGGACAAGAGGTTGAGGCAGCAGCGGTTTATGAAAGTGCCTCGGCGAATGCACGCAATGAGGCGACTCGACAGCATATCAGCGGAGCGATCGCACTCTGTAGAGGTGATACTCAGGCAGGGATACTCGCTTTTGAGTCGGCGGCTTCCCTTGAACCTCACAATGCAGCTCACTGGCTGGCGTTGGCCCAGGTGCAGGTGGGGAGAGGCGATGCGGTTGCAGCTTTGCGAGCCTTTGATGCCGTTTTGTCACTGCACCCAGAGGATATTGTCGCGTCGATCGGCAGCTATGACGCTCTGGTGGCGGTGGGGAACGTGCGCCAAGCGCAGCAGCGGTTGAGCAAAGCGCTAGAGGTGGCTCCGGGTGATTTTGGGGTACTCAAACGACTGGCGGATACTCGTTGCCGGATGAGATTGGTATCGGGTGAGGAGGGGAAGCAGACTAAAAAGACGATCGCTTCTGTGCTGCAACTGGCTCCTGATGCGGCGGACGGTCATGAGTTGCTGGCATATTATCACTTTTTCCGGGGGGAGTCGGCTAACGGGGTTGCGGTGTTGGAAGGTTTTACCGAGGAACACCCGAATCATCCGAGGGGTTGGTATTCCTACGGGCGTTACTTGTTCCACACGGGGGAATATCAGAGGGCGGCGGCGGCGATGCTGAAAGCTTATCGTCTGTATCCCCTGGATTGTGAAATTTATCGGGCGTTGTGCGAGATTTTGCCCGCTGCGAGGATGACTTCTTCCCCAGCCTCTCTCGATCGCCCCCAGCCCACAGCGCAGTTTCATTCTCACCAAAAACGTGAATTTTGTAGGGGTAGTGCCCCCGTGCCTACCCCCGACCCAGACGATTCGATCGGCAGGTCAGACCAAGAGGGCCGGCACGGGGGCACGGCCCCTACGGAAAATCAAACAGCCCTGGGGGATTTAGGGCGATCGAACCGTGAAGTAACCCTGACATCAATAGTAGAAGAGATGCTCGATCGTTTTCCCGATCGCTGGAGTGTTTGGACGACGGCGGGGCGGGTGTTGGTGGAAAGTTTTCAGGAGATCGATCGGGGGTGTGCTGTCTCTGCGAAGGGGACGCAACTTGAGCCGCAGTTACCTGATGCTTGGTTTGCTCACGGGCGGGTGTTGGCATTGGCTCTCAAACACCGGGCGGCGGTGGAGGCTTTGGCGCAAGGATGGGAGTTGTTACCAGAAGAGGGGGGTTATCTGCAATCTGTATCTGCTGCGGTGTGGCTGGGGGAGAGTTATGGAGTGTTGGGGGATGAGGTGGCGAGCCGGAAATGCTTGGAAAAGGCTTGTCAGTTTGCTCAGGAATTGATGGAGTTTGACCCGGCTATGGCTGGTTACTGGCGAGGGAGGGCGTTGTTGGGCTTGGGGGATGTGAGGGAGGCTGTGGAGGCCTATCGAAGTGCGCTGAGTCGGCGGTTGCTCTACCCTTTTCGCGGTGAGGTTGAGGAGGCTGTGAAACGGTTGAAAGGTAAGAGGCGAAAGGGCGATCGTGCTAAAGCGTAGATCCTTGACTTCTTAGGGAAGTCGGGGATCTGAACCTCTGAGAGTGCATTAAGTTAGGAAAAAACAGCCTCTAACTCGAAAAATTCAGAAATTGACCTCTGGAATCGTCTTATAAGTGTAGAGACAAAAATACAATTTCGTCTCCACTAATCTCGAACAAGATTGAGGATAAAAACTCAATCAAAAACAACAAGTGAAACTAGCAAAAAGGAGAAAAATAATGCGGTTCGGTAGACCATTCTAGAAACAAAAATTAATTGCGATTTCAATTTCATCAGTAATTGAACATCAGTAATTGAAAAAAGATGTAGGGTAGGCACTGCCGTCAGCGCCTACCCTACATCTTTTGTTGCTGACCTCAACTTAATGACACAATCTGGTGCAATGGGGGAAATTATAGTTCTCGTATTTGAGGTGGGTTTCATGGGGTGCATTGAGTTAGGGAAAAACAGCGGCTAACTCGAAAAATTCAGAAATTGGCTTTGGGATTCGTCGTAAAGATGTAAAGACGATTATTCACTTCATTAAGAATTTTGGGAGTAACAGAATGGGACCTACACTTACAGGTAGTATTCTTTTAATAGATGGACACGGAAAAACAGATGATTTAACATTCAACTTTAAACGCCCAGATACTCAAAAGTGTAATTTGTACTCTTACGTTTTCCAAAATGTAGGTATTGGGGTTGATCCGAGCAATAAAATAATTAATGACGCCCTTGATACTGGCAAAGTTCCAGATGGCTACAGTGATGTCTCCAGCAGCCGTATTGGTGGAACTCAAATTAAAGATAGGCTTCTCCAAACTCCTGGTACTGATTGGTCAATTGCACAATTTGATGCCCTTAAAGGATGGACTAACAGAACAATTTCTATACCAGCAGTAAGTGGAGACAATGTTAGTCTCCAAGTTTATCACAATAAGCCTGCCTTAGGAGACAGTGATCGAGTATTGGTAGCCGTTGATAAAAATAGCACACAGCTTGTACGACTATCGACTATTCTCAATACTTTTACACAGAGGGCTTATGATGTCCTTTGGATGGCTTGTCGCTGAGGAACCGCTCAATAACTCGGGGTAGACTACTGCGTTTGGAACGATTTTGCGATGTTTGACGCTCATCATTGAGCGATTTACCCCGATTTATTGAGCGGATACAGCAATTGCACGTCTAAGAGTTGGTTTGGAAGAGACGAAGGAGTGCGATCGCAGTTAATAGAGTTTGAGAATCATAGCGCTCGCTTTTTAGAATAATTGCTAGGAAATCAGGGGGGCAATTGCCCCTCTTTTTCATTTGAGGGAAGTGCGATCGCTTTATTATCTAAAACATTGACAAACTAGGGTGCGAAAAGCTTATCCTTATTGAGGTTTGTTTGATGGCGTGCATCGAGTTAGGCAAAAAAGCCTCTAACTCAAAAAATTCAGAAATTGCTCTCACTAATCGTCTTAAAGATGTAAAGACACGAGCATACAATAAGGAGAAAAAATGTCAGAATTCGTCATCGATGTTCCAGCAGGTCCAATTTTGAATAATGAGGATGCCCAAACCAAATGTCCTATCGTTTGTGCCAGTCATTCAGGTAAATGGAATGGTCAATGGAAGACAGTTGTTGAGGGTCAGATGAGTGTCTGTGGTTGCGTACAGACAGTTCCGGCTAATCAGCAAGGAAAGGAATTCGTCGTCGATGTTCCAGCAGGTCCAATTTTGAATAATGAGGATGCCCAAACCAAATGTCCTATCATTTGTGCCAGTTACTCAGGTAAATGGAATGGTCAATGGAAGACAGTTGTTGAGGGTCAGATGAGTGTCTGTGGTTGCGTACTTACAGCTCCAGCAAACTAATAAATAGGGTTTGCTGAATAGGCGATCGCCCTTGGTAAAGTTTGAGAATGATGGGGCGATCGCTTTTCAGGATGATCCTTAGAAAATTAGAGGGGCAATAGTCCCTCTTTTTCATTTGATAGAAGTGCGATCGCCCCCTTTGCTGCTTCTCCTGATTGTTTCCTAGGACGCATCAAGTTAGAAAAAAACGCCTCTAACTCGAAAAATTCAGAAATTGACCTCTGGAATCGTCTTATAGGTGTAGAACAGAGACATTGGTTCTCCTTTCTACATCGTTTTACTTTAGAGGGAGATCAACCACCTATGACGGCAACATTTACACTTCACACTGTTCGGTGCGAAATTCCAAGTTCTGGAGTTGATAGCGGTTTGTTACAAGACATTGGCGGTTATGTAGAGCAAGCATCATCTGTAGCAAAACTTTTACCAGGCGGTCAAGTTGCCGGGGGATTTTTTACAGTCGGCGAAGCTTTGCTAGGCGTGCAAAACGTCTTAAAACAAGCGGAAGGTTTGACGGGCGTTCTTACTTCTATTGGACAAATGTTGCCCGATCAGTTGTACATTAAGCGCGGGGATAAAAAAGTATTTCCGGCAGACGAAAAATATGTCGATATCTCCAAAGAACAGGAGATAAAAACAGATATATCTTTTAATTTTGACAACGAAATTAAGCTCACTCTTTGGGAGTGGGACATGATAAGTAGTGATGACTTTCTCGGAGAGTTAGTCGTTTCAGAAGAAGTTGCTCTCCAGGAAGACACGCCTGAAGCAAAGAAGAAGCAACGAGCAGCTTTAAACGCAGCAGTGGCTGAAATTCCTGCTGACGCACCCGACTATGAAAAACAAGAGGATGAGATGCGTCGGAAGTTTATGAAACCAACAGTGAATACCTATGTGATGAAAAACGACTCGGAGGGGTGTATTTACACGCTGGTTTACTCTGTTACTAAGGCTTGACATCTTTTTGAGGAGAGAAAGGGCGATCGTACTTTGAACCCTTCCACATATTTGCAAAGCGCAACAAGTTCCAGGATAGCTGCTTGTACTCCCTCTAGCTGAAAGGCGATCGCTCCTTCAAACATCATCCATCTATAACGAAGACAACCTATTTCGATAGTGTACGAGTTTTGCAAACAGAAGAAGCTGCGGTTGAGGCAGCAATCGCTGAATTACTTTTTTCTATTTATAGATGACGAGCTTGCCTAATAATTAAGTCTCGGCAAATGATTAAATTTATTCAATCTCCCATAACTCATGGAACTGATTTGGTTCTTTAAAACCCTCAACAAATACATTGCCTCCTACAAATGGCAATTCATTTTACTCTTTATCTGCCTGATATGCGACGCAGCATTTGATTCAGTCTTCCGAGCCAGCTTAAAATTTATCATCGATGCCGCCATCGTTCCCCAAAACTATAGTCTTCTGGTTCTAATCCTGTCATTGCTAGTTGTCGGAGCAATTCTATATGCTTGCATCGGCTTGCTAGGAATTTTCCTCGGAGCGCGTTTGGGCATTTTAATCACTAACAATATCCGATACTCTCTATTCGAGCATCTCCAAAGCCTTTCAATGGAGTTTTTTGGGCGACGTTCAGCCGGGGATATTGTCAATTGTCTGATCGCCGATGTCCAAAAGGTGGAAAATGGCGTAATTACAATGGGGCTGACAGTCGTTGTTTTAGAACTGTCTAACTTCCTATTTTCTATGGTTTTCCTCTTCCTCCTCAACTGGCAATTAGCCCTGCTCAGTTTAATCGGTTTAACTATCTGTACCATTGCTCCAGCAAAAATTGCCAGCCTTGCCACCGAAGTCGGCTATAAGTTGCTGCAAAAAGAAGGACAGATTGCCAGCGTTATCGAAGAGAATATCCTCTCGCAAACCGTTGTCAAGATATTCGGGCTGGAGAACCAAATGACTGAGGATTTTTCCACCGATTTGAATGACTTAAAACAGGTTTATGTCCGGGCAACCTTTCTCTCCTACTTAGTGCAGAAAGTCCCCATGATTGGTTTTGTCATGACGCAGTTGGTGGTTTTAAGTATTGGTGCAGTCATGACCTACAGGAATACAATTTCTGTAGGAACTCTTACCTCATTTCAAGTTTTAATGCTAGGATTGAATCTCAATATCCTCGGCTTAACTTCGTCAATACCGGCATTTATTGATGGAGTGGCAGGGCTGCAACGCATCAGCGATATCTTATCAGAAACTCCGGCGATTCAGGATGCACCGGGTGCGATTGATTTACCTCACTTTTACAGCGATCTTTACTTTGACGATGTTACCTTTAGCTATTCCCAAGATAGAGGTGGAGTTAAAAATCTCTCCCTGAAGATTCGCCAAGGAGACTTTGTGGTATTTGTCGGTCAAAGTGGAGCAGGCAAAAGTACAATTGTCAACTTGCTAACGCGATTTTACGATCCAGATAAAGGACGCATTCTGTTTGATGGCATTGATTTACGTCATGCCACAGTACGCTCCCTCCGTTCTCAAATTGCACTGGTTTCTCAGGATGTAATTCTGTTTAATTGCTCGGTGCGAGAAAACATCCGCATGGGCTATCTACAAGCCACTGACGAACAAGTCGAAGCCGCAGCCAAAGCCACCGAGATTCACGAATTTATTTTGTCCTTACCCCAAGGCTACGACACACCTGTTGGTGACAGGGGCGGACAGTTATCAGGGGGACAACGCCAAAGAATCGCCCTGGCGAGAGCGTTGGTAAGAAATCCAGCAATTCTGATTCTGGATGAAGCCACATCAGCCCTCGACCCCGCCACGGAAGCCAAAATCCTCACCACCATCGAGCGCATTACCAAAGAACGCACGGTGATTTTCATCACCCACCGCATGGCTAATGCCTTGCGTGCGGATGTCACGTATGTGATGGAAAACGGCAGCTTGGTGGTGAGTGATTGACACGCAGATTTAACTTGTACTGAACATTTTGGAGTTGAAAATTATGACCGATACAAATGATTACAAATGGCTAATCCCCTCTTCTCATGGCCTTGGCTCGAAATCACTTGAAGAAGAGAAAGAAATCTGGGATAAACACCACGAAGATTATACCAACAACGCTTTCAGTATCACCCAAGACCCCAAAATCTGCAAAAACTTAATCCGTCCAGAGCGTTCTCCCGGCTATGATATTCCCAACTCGCCTGACATCAAAGTCCTAATTCCCGGTTGTGGCTCGGAAATTTATCTTCAGAAAACCTTACTAGAATTTTGCCCCCAAATTGGACAAATCTACTGTACCGATTTTTCCAAAACAGCGATTGAAAAAGCACGCACAGATTGGGAAAAAGCAGATGGAGATGCCCGACTCAACAACCAGCAAATTGTGTTTGAGGAAGTAGACTCCACGCGAATCATCGAACAAAAACCGGAGTGGAACGATAAATTTGATTGCGTCCTCCTCGCAAATTCTGTGGTTTCCAGTGAGGATAAAACCAACCGCCAGATGATTCGGGAATTTGGTAAAGTTCTCAAGCCCGGTGGCAAGATATACGGATATTTTCCAACTACCTTATGCTTCTTGGAAATTGCCTATTTTAGTCGCAAACACGCTCACTGCGTTACAGAAGGATTTATCGATGTCTACGGCAATAAAGTTTGGGATGCTGAGTGGCAAGATCCCCAGATTTATTACACTCCCTTGCGTTTGAATCGCATCTTTAAAGAAGCGGGATTAAAACAACTTTGTTTGCAGATGGAGATTTTGGACTATGAGCCTTTTGTTTCGATGTTTAAAGAGATGATCCAGCATGACGATCCGGATATTTTTCTCTGGCATCTTCTAGTTCGTTATGAAAAGTCCTAAACGCACTTGGGCGAAGCATCGAGGGAGATGCTTCGTTTCACTCAGCATGATACATAGGCTGTGGGTAATTAGGGACACTCCAAGAGCCTTTCGGAGTGTCAACTTAACATCAAATTTATTGTCGTCATACAAATTAGGTACGTAGTTGCGATGAAAGCGCTCTTTATAATATTAGGAAAGAGCGCTGAAGCGCAACTACGTACCTTTAATTAACCCTGTCTAGCCCCCCGGATAGTCGGGGGGGACAGGAGTTGTCTCAAAGTCCCCGCAACGATGCGGGGGATGCGAGGGGGATCTGGACTCAGGTAAAAACGAGATTTATCAAGGCTTTCAGGCTTAAGTTTTCACCAATAGGCACGGTACCGTCTTCCTACTGAAAAAAAACCGCCGACAAGACTGTCAGCGGTGAGTAGTTGTTGAGGTTAAACTCTAGAATATTGCAATTAACAGAGGTGAGAAGTTCGATCGCGCTTTTGAAGAGATTTGAAGAGAGATCCGCCTAGGCGGCAGCGCGATCGCAAATTCCCGCATTTCAAGCTATACCCTCCACCAATAAAGTAATCTTGTCAATTCCTACCACATAAACCAGTTCCCCGGGTTTAAAAGTTATGCCTTTATCGCACTTAGCGGGCCACCAACTACATTGAAAGCGGACGCGGCCGCATTCACCCGGTCGAATTTCTTCTGCAACGATTGCTTCTTCAAAATAGTCAAAAAACATGATTGCTACTCCTAAAAATTGGTTGGAATTGTTTTGAAGGCGAACAGTTTCCGAGGTATTTACCAATTAATAAACCATTCATCAATCTCCCAATCCCCAAATCCTCCAATCTAAAATCTAAAATCCAAAATCTAAAATCGGAAGATGCTTTGCAATTACCCTTCAACAATCAGAGTCACATTGTCAATGGCGATGACTCGAACCGCTTCTCCGGGTTTAAAAGTAATTTCTTGGTCAGATGTTGCAGGCCACCAACTGCTTTGGAAACGGACGCGACCAGATTCTCCCGGACGAATTTCTTCTTCGACGATCGCTTTTTGGTCTGGGGCGATATCTTTTGGCGCTAGATGAGTATGGACTGTTTCTGCATCGCCGACAGCGGGTTTTTCCTCACCGACCGCCGTCTCTTCTGCTACATCGGTGCTGGACTTTTCCGCACCGGAGACGGCTGATTTTGCTTGATTAACACTGCCCACTTTTTCCTGATCAGCGAAGGCTAAGATTCCTTCTTCTTCAATAAAGCTTGCTTCTTCGACATAGTTAGTAGACATGGTGGATGGCTCCTGAAGATAGGTTATGTTTGACTTTTGGATGCGAAAAGCTCGCGCTTTTTAAGTTTGATTAAATGGTCAGATTTCTTATCCCAACAATTGCAAGCGGGAAGTTAAATTCTGCCTTCTACAAACCGATACAAATCCTCAACTTGAGTCTGGCAGATCCCTGATTTTAGACTGACTTTCAAACTCTCAGATTTAATGAGAGTGTAAATCTAAAATCTAAAATCTAAAATCTAAAATCAACTGACTACTCCCCACCTCAGAGTTTTTCCGAACTAAGCTTCAACTATTAGAGTAATGTTTTCAAGTCTCAGGACTCGAACCACAGCACCGGGTTTCAAAGTTATTTGTAGATCGTCGCACTTCGCAGGCCACCAACTGTTTTGGAAGCTGACGCGACCGGGCTGATTGGGTCGAATTTCTTCATCTACGATCGCTTTTTCCAAATAGCTAACAGTCATATTTTTGGCTCCCAATTTCAAATTTTTCGTAACCTTCAAAGGCGATAAACTTATAACCAGACTCGGTAAATCCTTAATTCCCAACTACGCTTCAACGATCAGAGTCACGTTCTCAAGTGCCAGGACACGAACCACAGCACCGGGTTTCAAAGTTATTTGTCGATCGCACTTCGCAGGCCACCAAGTGCTCTGGAATCGGACGCGACCGGACTCGCCTGGACGGATTTCTTCTTCTACGACGGCTTTTTTCAAATGGTTGAGACTCATAACTTTAGGACTCCTGAGTGCAGATTCGTCGGATTCTTGAGAGGTAAAAACTTGTAGGACTCGATTCACTGGCTCGATCGGCAGCTAGGCTGCCACAATCAGAGTAATGTTGTCAATTCCGATGACGCGAACCACGTCACCCGGTTGAAAAGTCATCTCTTGCTCGCATTTTGCAGGCCACCAACTGTTTTGGAAGCGCACGCGGCCGGACTCTTGAGGGCGAATTGCTTCATCGACGATCGCTTTTTCGGAATTGTCAAAAGTCATGATTGCTGGCTCCTGATTATAAGTTTGGCTGAAGTTTGAGATGCGAAAAACTGATTGCTCGACTCGTTACCAATTTCCAGGTAGAGGTCGCCCTCTTGCTGTCAACTGTCAACTGTCAACTGTCAACTGTCAAAGCTAGGCTGTGACAATCAGGGTAATGTTGTCAATTCCCACAACTCGAACCACATCCCCGGGGTGAAAAGTTATGTCTCGATCGCATTTTGCAGGCCACCAAGTGCTTTGAAAGCGCACCCGGCCGCATTCTTGAGGGCGAATTGCTTCATCGACGATCGCCTTTTCATCAGTGTTAATAGACATAGCTGCTGGCTCCTGAATGTAAGTTCGACTTGATTGGTGCGGATGTCAGAAGCTTGTCGGTCAACTTCCCCTCCACACTCAACAGTCTCGCAGGTCAACCATGGCTGTGTCAGTCGGCAAAAGTCCTTATAAGTCGGCTGTTTGAGCCCGTAAGCGAGTCGGAAAAAGTCTGTTAGAGTTGTTTGATAATAGGTAACGCTAAACCTGGTGACTCAATGGAAGCGGATCAAGCACTGGATTTTACTAACTCGTTACTTGTGGCTCGAAACCTGAAAACTCTCGACAACCTTGACAGCGCGATCTTTCGCGAAGCATGGATGGGGGTGCAAGGCAGGACGTACCAACAGGTTGCAGAGAGTGAAGGATATGGAGTAGGGACTGTTAAGGATGCTGCCTCTAATTTGTGGAAGCGCCTTTCAGCTTTGTTTGGAGAAGGTGAAAAAGTTAAAAGAGATAACCTGCAAGCGGTAATAGATCGATATTGGCGCAGCTACTCGAAACTAGAACCGCAGTCGGGGCAAATTGTTCCGCCCCGATCGTCCCTGGGGCTAGATTCGGACTTGGAAATCGAAAATCCGAACTTTTTGGGCAGGTTTGAGGCGATCGAGGATCTGAATACTCTGGTCGCCCAAGGCGCTAAAGTGATTGTGATCCAAAGTGCCGGCGGTATGGGCAAAACGACTTTAGCCAGACAGTACCTGAAATCTCAAGGGTTCGATCGCGTAATTGAACTGCTGATGGCAAAAGAGACAGAAAACCTCACAGCCTTAGAGAGTGCGATCGAAGAATGGCTCAAGCAAGACTTCCAAGAAGAACCAGGGCCAGACTTTGGTGTCACCCTCGGGCGGCTGAAGCGGCAACTTCAGACTCTCAAAGTCGGCGTATTGATTGACAATTTGGAAGCAGCCCTCGACGGACAAGGTAAATTTATTGAACCGCACCGGCTTTACGTCGAACTCTTGCGAGTTTTGGCTGACGCGGCGGTGCAGTCGGTAACGCTGATTACCAGTCGCGATCGACTTTGCGATTCTGACGTAACCGTCGAACACTACCTGCTTCCGGGATTGGACGTGGAAACTTGGCAGCAGTATTTTGGCGATCGCAACATCAAAATAGATCCTGTCGCACTCCAGGAAATGCACAAAGTTTACGGCGGTAATGCCAAAGCCATGGGCATTCTTTGGGGGACAATCCGAGAAGATTTTGACGGAGATATGGCAGCCTACTGGCTGGAAAACAGCGACGATCCGCTGGTGGAAACCGACTTAAAAAATTTAGTTACCAGTCAATTCAACCGCCTGCAAGAACTCGATCCCGAAGCCTATCAACTCCTTTGCCGCTTGGGCTGTTACCGCTATCAAGACGTGCCGACAGTCCCTAGTGATGCACTTTTGTGCCTGCTGTGGGACGTGCCCGAAGCCGGACGCAGACAAATCATTAAATCGCTGTTGCACCGATCGCTAGTCGAGTCCCAAAAAGGCGAATACTGGGTGCATCCAGCAATTCGGGAAGAAGCAGTCGATCGGCTTTCGCCCGCAGACTGGGACACCGCCAACCGCAAAGCAGCCGAGTTTTGGACGGATAGCGTCGAGATTATTGAAACCGTAGAAGATGCGCTGAAAGCTTTTGAAGCTTACTATCATTACGTGGCAATTAGCTGTTTCGAGCAGGCCGCTAGCGTCATCCTCAAAAAAATCAATATCCAGTTTGCCAAAGATTACAAACTCGGACGAGCGCTCTATAAACTAGGTTTCTTGCAGCCAATAATTTCAGCAACTACTCGCATCGTCAACAATGTGACTTCTGACTATTATTTGAGCGGTCTTTACAGTATTTTAGGCGTTTCTTACAGAATATTGGGCGACATCAATCAAGCCATAGAATGTCACCAAATATCCGAAAGAAAAGCCACTAAATGTCTGCAAAATATAGCAAAAAATAGCGAACCGGAAAACGGCCCAAAAGCTAATCTAGAATTTTGGAAACTTAACGCTGCAATCAATATAGGGTTTTGCAAAATAGAAATGCTGGAATTAGAACCAGCTCTGGAGATATTTGTCAAAATGAAAAATTCGCGGGAGGAAATCGGGATTATCGGGATTAACAGTTATTCGATCGAGGTCGGGTTAGCTTTTCTCAACTCCTGTGTGGGAGTCAAAAAAGCTGCCAAGGAACTCGCCGACAAACTATATGCCGATCGCGAAGAGAGCCAGTTAGTGGGTACGGGATACAAGTTAGTGTTTCTAGCCACCACCTATAAAAACCTCGGAGATCCAGAAAAAGCTTTGAGCTTGTACAGTCAGGCGATCGCCCAGGCCGACGAAAACCTTTACAGCACCGTCAAAGCCAAAGCTCTTAGCGGTATAGCTGCCCTGTACCGAGAACGAGGAGAATTTGACCAAGCCATGCAGCACCATGCAGAAGCAATAGAAATACTCGATCTGCCCAGCGCTAAATTAGACCGAGCCGAAGCTTGCTATCAGCTCGCACTGACAGAACAAAAACTCGGCAACATCGAGAAAGCCCAAGAAAACTTCGATCGCGCCATTCAACTGTTCAGCGAAATGGACGCCAGCAAACAAGTAGAAAAAGTACAGTTTGCCGCTACCAAAAATCCCGAAAAAATCCCTAATTAACTGAGAAACAAAGGAAAAAAGATACAATAAAGTAAAGCACAACAATAAAATTTCTAGACATGAAACTAAAACGATTGGGACACGTAGCCGTCTGCGTGCAAGACATAGAGAAAGCTGCTGAGTTCTACAGCAAATTGGGAATGGAGTTAGTTTGGAAAGATGCAGACTGGGCTTATTTAAAAGCAGGAGATGATGGACTGGCGCTGTTGAGTCCGACTTACGACCAAGCAGGGCCGCATTTTGGGTTTGTATTTGACGATCGCACCGAAATGGAATCCGCCTACGAACAACTCAAAACTGAAGGTGTTTCCGTCACCCAGATTCACGAACACCGCGACGGTACAGCGTCTTTTTACGGCAGAGACCCCGACGGTAACGGTTTTGAGTACCTTTACGAGCCGACTTGACCGATTCTAGGACTTGCGGAGCGAGCTAAATCCGCGTAAGGTGCGCACTGCGCACCCTACAAGATTTGTGCACACTGCGCACCCTACAGATTTGTGCACACTGCGCACCTCGGCCAGTTGCAGACTGCCCGGAACCTCCGTACAACTCGCCGAATAAAGTGACGTACTGACACCAAATCTTCTAAAGTTACAGTGCAGGCTCAGCATCCAAAATATAGCAACCGCCACATGGCGTGAGGGCATAAATGACTTCCATGAATGGAGACGAGAACCCACAGCATAAACGGTTTGATTGCTGTCAACTGTCAACTGTCAACTGTCAACTGTCAACTGCTATATATCCACAACTTCCGAAAATCGGCTCGATAATCTAAAATCTAAAATCTAAAATCTAAAATCCTCATGTTCCAAAGAATACAAGTCAGAAACCGCTGGACATCGATCTTCAAACCCTGGGAAGAAGCAGATCCTTGGCTGTTTGCCGCTTGCATCAGCCTCACCATCTTCGGCGGAATCATGATCCGCAGCGTCGAAATCAACCAGGGCTCGATCGACTGGTGGCGGCACTGGGTAACTGGCGGAGTCGGTTTGTTCCTCGCCATCATCATTTCCCGCTGTCGCTACCAAATACTGATTGAGTGGAAATGGCCGATTTACATATTCATTAATTTGTCCCTGATTGCAGTGCGGTTTATTGGTACTACAGGGCTCGGTGCCCAGCGGTGGATCAATATCGGCGGCTTCTACCTGCAACCCTCAGAATTTGCCAAAGTAGGGATGATTATCACCTTAGCAGCCCTCCTGCACGAGAAGACTGTCCCTACGGTGCGCGATATGTTGAGAATGCTGGCGATTATGGCTGTGCCCTGGGGATTGATCTTTGCTGAACCAAATTTAGGTACTTCGCTGGTGTTTGGCGCGATCACAATGGGGATGTTTTACTGGGGAAATGTCAATCCCGGATGGTTAATATTGTTGTTCTCTCCTCTCTTCTCAGTTCTCCTCAATAACGTGTCCACACCGATTTGGGTAGCCTGGGTAGTCGTGGCGGGTATTATTGCTTGGCGAAGCCTACCTTGGCCTTGGCTGGGGACTTTCGGTGCTGTGTTGGTGAATGTGGTGTCGGGACACGTCGGACACGTATTTTGGGGCGTGCTGAAGGATTATCAAAAAATGCGCCTGACAGGGTTTTTGAACCCCGAGAAAGACCCTTTAGGCAGCGGATATCACTTGATTCAATCTCGGATTGCGATCGGGGCCGGGGAACTCAAAGGCAGAGGTTTGTTTCACGGAACCCAAACTCAGCTTAACTTTATTCCCGAACAGCATACGGACTTTATCTTTTCTGCGATCGGCGAAGAATTGGGCTTTATTGGCTGCATTGCAGTGCTGTTGGTGTTCTGGATCATTTGTTTCCGCTTGGTGACGATCGCACAAACTGCAAACGACAATTTTGGTTCCTTGCTGGCGATCGGCGTACTGTCAATGTTAATTTTTCAGGTATTCGTAAATATTGGGATGAACATCGGCTTAGCCCCGGTTACAGGAATTCCGCTACCTTTCCTTAGTTACGGGAATGCGTCGCTGCTGAGTAATTTTCTCGGATTGGGACTGGTGGAGGCGGTGGCGAACCAGCGACAACGCAAGAAGCGTTGGAATTAGCGGATTATATTTTTTGAGGACTGAAGTCCTCACTACAAACGGAATAATAGGTTTGTAGTGAGGACTTCAGTCCTGATATTTTTTGAGGACTGAAGTCCTCACTACGAACCTAATAAGGGTTATTTAACAAAAAAATTAGATATGAGCAGATTACTCGTTCATATTCTTGTAAGTAGCAACCGCCGAAGGCGAACTCCGGTTTAAATAACGGAATATCCAATACTTAAATACCGTATCCAAGATCACCGGAAACGTGGCAATAAACAGAAAGATAAACTGCCTATTTTCTGGCAGTCCCAAGTGCCTCGATAAACCTTCGAGAATTATTTCCCAACCGTGCGGCGAGTGGAATCCCACAAACACATCGGTAAACAAAATAATTACAAAAGCCTTTGCACTGTCGCTGAGTCCATAAACCACATCATCCATGAAAGATTTTAAAACCTCAATCTCTTTCTTGTTAGTGATGAGAATCGCGGCAAAGGCAATCACAGAAATCAAATCAGCAAAAATATTTTTAATGGCTCCACCGCTTTCTTTGCGATATTCCTCCGCTAATTCAAATGCTTTTTCAGCAATCTTCTTTTCCTTTTCCTCTGGAGCAAGTGGCGGCGCTATGCCAATTAACGTGTCAAATTTGAGGTGCTGCTCAAATGTTTCCAGTTCTTTTAAGGCTTCTTCTTCCAAGTCAACGTTTATGAATAAGGGAGCATTTTGCTTGACTCGAAAGTGGTCAACTACTGGCCCGACTACAAAGTTTTTGGAAATTTGATTTGTCAGCAGGGGAACCAAAATCAAAAGCAAAATAAATCTTAGAGAAATAACTGTTTTTACTTTAGAATTTCGGAAATTTCTAACTACGTCTTTTTCTGCTTCGGGATCTAACTCTTTAGTGATTCGATTCAAAGTTCCCAAAAGCGATCTGGGTAATAAATTCACCTCTTCAGAGCTAGTATCAACCTCCCCATGAGTTTGATTGAGATTAGCTAATCCTTTATTGGCGTCAAGTTGAGAACTGCTTGTAGATTTCACCTGCACGTTTACTGAACTGACAAGTGGGACGATCGCCGTTGATTTACTATTATTAATATACTTGTCAATGACTCCATCAATAAACTCTAGCTTCTCGAATACCAGGGACGATCGATCTTTATTCTCTAAACCCAATCCTTGTTGGTGGCGCGGGGCGCTGTTACCCGCCTGCGGTTTTGCCCCCACGCGATCGGGCAATTCCAAAAAAGAACGGCTAGCATTAAACTCAACCATTCTCGTTTGGATGACCTTGAGGTATTTTTGCAGTTCGGATTTAAAGTAAGACAGGGTGCTGTGTCCGTAATCGGACGATCGCTCGGAGATGCCTTGGCCGCCAAAATGCTCATCTTCGATCGCCTTAATTGCTAGCGCAGCATCATAGGCCTGTTCTAGTGCCCTTTCAGGCGTTTCTCTATACCACTGGTGAGCGCTGTAGAGATATTTTACAAACCTGTTCCACAGAGAAGTATTCATAGCTGGAGTCCATTAGTTAGTAGCAGATATTAGTCATCGAAAATTTGGGTAGAAACCCCGTCCTTCGCTTGACGGCTTTACAGGAAGTATGCGCTGGGGATAGTCCTAGCAATCTCACGGTATGGTAAAACTTCATTGACTTTATAGCCATTAATAGCCGTGTATAGTATAGTATAGTCAAAAAATACGGCAAAACTATGCAGCTCGTTGAAAAGCACATTATCGATCAAAACCACTGGCTATACAAGCAGCTAGATAATTTGTGCTTTCTTTCTAAGAATATTTTCAACTACGCTAACTATATAGTCCGACAAAAGTTTATTAGTTCGGGAGAATACCTCGATTATTACAAAATACAGAAAATATGTCAGGGAAAGACTGACTATCTAGCATTACCAGCCAAAGTATCTCAGCAAGTATTATTGAGATTGCATGAAAGCTGGAAATCTTTTTTTGCAGCTACCCAGGAATATAAGTTACATCCAGATAAATTCAAAGCCCGACCCAAAATACCCAGATACAAACACAAAATATTAGGCAGAAATGTCCTGACTTACACCGCTCAAGCTATCAGTCAAGAATGGCTCAAAAAAGGAATCATCAATCTGTCTTTGACTCAGATATTTCTAACGACTAAAGTCAGCCAAGTAAATCAAGTCAGAATCGTTCCAAAAACTTACCATTACTCGATAGAGGTAGTTTATGAACCCAAGGCTGTAACTGTTTCATCATCAGGTGTTGAAGGAATAGCAGGAATTGATATTGGTCTGAATAATTTAGCGACAATTACATCCAATCAAAACGGGTTTGTTCCGCTGATAATAAATGGCAAACCTCTCAAATCAATCAATGCCTACTATCACAAAAAAAAGGCTGTGTTGCAGTCAGACTTGAAGGGGGAGAGACAAACATCAATCAAAATTGAACAATTAACTCACAAGCGGAATGTAAAAGTAGATAATTACCTGCACAACGCTAGTCGATTCATCATCAATCATCTGGCAGCTAACCGAATCGGGACACTGGTGATTGGTAAAAACGAGAATTGGAAACAGGGAATAAATCTCGGAAAGCGGAACAATCAGAATTTCGCAGCAATACCTCATGCAAGGTTTATTGAAATGCTAACTTACAAAGCGCAGTTAGTAGGAATAGTTGTGAAAGTTATTGAAGAAAGTTACACTTCAAAGTGTTCTTTTTTAGATAATGAACCTTGTGTTAAGCATTCAGAGTACAAAGGTAAGCGAATTAAGCGAGGTTTGTTTCGTGCTGGTGATGGCAGACTGATCAATGCGGATGTGAATGGCAGCGCTAACATTGTCAAAAAAGCATTTCCCAACGATGAAGCTGAGGGAATACAGGGCGTAGTAGTACGTCCGGTAAGGGTCACACCTTACAAAATGGTTGCCCGAGGCAATTGTAATATTTGCCTAGAAAACCTGTAACTATGGTAACAAATTTAGATAAATTAGGAACCGTTTCCGCAGATTCTATTTGGATTGTAGGAGGCGCCCGCAGTGGCAAAACCGCTCGCTTAGTCGAGCAGTTCTGCCTGTGGAGCAAAACAGTCAAGCCTTTGCCCGCAAACGTTTCAAGCCGCGGGCGTTCCGGGCGCTGGCGGGCGGGACAAACAGCCCCAGCAATCTTAGTCTTAGCAGCTAATGGGGACAACCGGTTGGAATTGGCCGATCGCATCGCCATAGCTACCCAAGGAAAATATGCCTTTCACTCCACAACACCGTTCGGTTTTTTTGAGCAGGAAGTATTGCTATTTTGGCCGCTGCTGTTGCAGTCGCTAGATTTGAAGGCTCAATTTCCCCTGCGGCTGCAACCTGAAACAGAATTGGAACTTGCAGCCAGACTCTGGCGTCGCGAGTTAGACGAAGGGATTTTGCAACAAACAGGGGTAAGTCCAAATCGCATGGTGCGTCGAACTCTAGACTTATTACAACTTGCTGCTGTCAGCGGTACGCCCAGAGAAGAAATTCCCCACATTCTCCAACAGGGATTTGCCGCTGGTGACGGCTCGAATAGCCTGTGGACTAGCATGGGAGAGTTGCTCGAAAGGTGGCGGGAATGGTGCTTGACGCGGGGGCTGCTGACTTACGGGATTGTCTGCGAACTCTACTGGCGCTATTTGTTGCCAAATGTCACTTACCAGCAGCAGTTGGCTTCTAGATATCAAGCTGTCATCGCCGATGATGTTGACGATTATCCGGCCATCAGCGGTCATTTGTTCGATCGAATGCTCGACACAGGCGCAGCGGGGGCCTTTTCCTACAATCGGGATGGAGGAGTGCGTTTGGGTTTGGGGGCTGACACGGAATACCTCGCCCGACTCGAAAGCCGCTGCGGAAGCGTGGAAAATTTGGACGCAAAAGCCGGTTTATCCTCAGAGATTGGGGATTTAGCCGTAAGTTTGGCAGTGAATTCTGAGGGTTTTTATCCTTTAGGCTTGAGTTTACCAGGCTCGGTTCGATCGCTCGAAACCACTTCTCGGGCGCAACTGCTGCGAGAAACCGCCGAAATTATCGTGGATGCGGTGAAGTCAAAAGCCGTGGAAGCGCAGGAAATCGCCGTAGTTGCTCCTGGGATGGATGCGATCGCCCGTTACAGCTTAACGGAAATTCTCGCCCGAGATGGTATCGCGGCCGAATCCCTCAACGATCAGCGTCCCCTATCGACTACGCCAGAGATTCGAGCTTTGCTGACTTTGCTAGCGTTGGTTTATCCTGGACTAGGCCGTTTAGTCGATCGAGACGCCGTAGCCGAAATGCTAGTAATTTTAGGCAGCCAGAAACACCGGGAATTGCCGGAAACAGCAGAAGATAACCCCACTTTCAATCTAAAATCTAAAATCCAAAATCTAAAATCGATCGACCAAGTGAGAGCAGGTTTAATTGCCGATCACTGTTTTTGTCCCGATCTCGATCGACCTCAACTGCTGGAAATTACAGCCTTTCCCCGGTGGGACAGAGTGGGACACCGAGCAGCTTTGGCCTACGAGCAAATTGTAGAGTGGATCGAACAACAGCGATCGCAACAACAGGAGCGGCTGTTACCCAGTCCCATTGCGCTGATCGATCGAGCGATCCAGAAATTTCTCATCAACGACAGATATCTGCCGTTCGATCGGCTAGCAGCCCTGCGAGAGTTAATGGAAACCGCCGCCCACTACTGGGAAATACACGCGCGAATGCAGCGTGTAGAACCCACAAACGGGGGCGACTCAGAAACGATCGCCAGGTTCATCCAGTTGTTGCGCCAAGGAACCGTCACCGCCAACCCGTTTCCAGTCCGTTCCCAAGGCCCAGAAGCCCAAGCCGTCACCCTCGCCAACATCTTCCAGTACCGCAGCAGCCGCCGCGCCCACAAATGGCACTTTTGGCTGGATGCCGGTTCGCCCCTATGGCTGAGCGGCGGTGCGGCGACTTTGTTTGGTGCACCCTTATTTGTGCGATCGCAATTGGGGCGTCCCTGGGGAACCGAAGACGAAACGGCCGCCGACCAACAGCGACTGCGGCGAATTCTGGTAGATTTGTTAAGTCGTTGTTCCGTGCTTTACCTTTGCCACAGCGAACTAGCCGTCAACGGCCAAGAGCAAACCGGGCCGCTTCTGCCTCTAATTAACAGCTCTGTTTCTTGTGAACAGTCAGTTTAAGACATTGGGCAACAGGCAGGAAAGAAAATTATGAATCAAAGATTTTCATTTTTTCTCTCTTTGGATAGATACTCCGGCTTGACTCGCAGTGTGACTTCTAGATGCGATCGAAATAGGGCGAGATAAAAGTGTACCCAAAACAGGCATCAAAACGTGCAATCATTAATATTTTTAGCTCGAAAGATACCAGAGTTTAAAAATATCTATAGGCCTTGCAATTTTGATTTAGTATGCTATAAATGAGCGAGATTATAAGAAATACCCTGAAAACCCTGCGACAAAAGTCCAGGGATGAAAGGGCATTGCAGGATTGATCCTGCCAGTTAAATATTTACCAATTCTAGTAAAATAAATCAAGGAGGGTAAAAAAAGATGTACGCAGTACAAAGAGACCTGTGGCATTTAACAGGACTCGACAAAACCATTGTCGAGCAACTGTTGAGGTGGTCAAACAATCTGTTTAATGTCGGGACTTACGAAAGTCGGCAACGGTAC